>NZ_JAPYKP010000033.1:0-47477 GCF_037179725.1 Mesorhizobium sp. Cs1321R2N1
GCCGCCGAGTTGCCCATATGGCTGCATCGGTACAATTGGCACCGTCCGCACGGGAGCCTAAAGTCCAAACCGCCAATCAGTCGCCTGGGCCTGACCAAGGACAACCTGTTGAGGCTCCACACCTAGAACTTCGTCACCACGCCGATGCCGATGCCCTCGAAACCGCCCATCGCCATCAAGGCTGCTGGCGCCTCGTCGAGGCTGATCTTCTTGCCGACCAGCAGTTCGGGCTTGAGCTTGCCGTGGCGGATCATCTCCATCATCGCGGGGTAGCGATAGGCCTGCATGCCGTGACTGCCGAGGATTTCGAGTTCGAAGGCGATCACCTTGTCCATCGGCACTTGCGGGCGGGCATGCTCGCCCAGCATCAGGCCGACCTGCACGTGACGGCCGCGCCGGCGCAGGTTGGCGATCGAGTTGAAGGACGTCGTGGGGTGGCCGAGCGCGTCCATCGACATGTGGGCGCCGCCATTGGTGATCTGCTTGACCGCCTTGACGACGTTCGGCGTCGTGGAGGCGTTGATGGTCGCCACGGCACCGATCTTTTTGGCGAAGTCCAGTTTCTCCTCGGTGAGATCGATGGCGATGACATTGGCGCCCATCGAACTGGCGATCATGATCGCCGACAGGCCGACGCCGCCGCAGCCATGCACCGCCACCCATTCGCCCGGCGTCACCCGGCCTTGGTCGACGATGGCGCGGAACGATGTGACGAAGCGGCACCCGAGGCTGGCGGCGGTGGCGAATTCCATTTCGTCGGGCAGGCGCACGAGATTGGTGTCGGCGTGTTCGATGGCGACATATTCGGCGAACGAGCCCCAGGCGTTGAAGCCAGGCTGAGACTGATGTTCGCAGACCTGATGATTGCCTGATGTGCATTCAAAGCAGTGGCCGCAACCGACGGCGAACGGCACGGTGACGCGTTCGCCCGCCTTCCAGCGGGTGACGTGCTTGCCGGCGGCGACGACGATTCCCGCCAGTTCATGGCCCGGCACGTGCGGCAGGCGGATATCGGCGTCATGGCCCATCCAGCCGTGCCAGTCGCTGCGGCACAGCCCGGTCGCCTCGACCTTGATGACGACGCCATCGGCAGCCGGCTTCGGATCGGGCACGGTCTGGATGGTCGGCGCTTCGCCGAATTTCTCGAAGACGACGGCTTTCATCGATCACTCCACCCCTGAGACTGCACTCACGTGGGAAACGATAGCCGATTCCCTGACCGGTCAAGCGGAAATCGATCCCGCGATGCCAACGGAGTGGGCGAATGGCGGTTCGCCATCTTCCTCCAGCACGTAGAGGCAGCCATACGCCTCGATATGGCCAGCGCCTTTGCCTCGTCGGCATCGGTGGCTTCTCTACTCGGCATCGATCTGGTTCTGTGGCGCGGCTTTCTGGAAGGCCGGCAGTGCCATGCAGCCGGCATTGATGCGCGAAATCGTCGGATAGGGCATCATATCGACGCCAAAGCGGGCATTGCTGGTGACTTGCGCGGCAAGGCAGATGTCGGCCAGCCCTGGCGTGTCGCCGTGACAGAACGCGCCGGTTTCGGGCGAAGCCGTCAGCAATTGCTCGAGTGGCGCAAAACCTTCATTGACCCAATGCCGGAACCAGTTGGCGACATCCTGGTCGCCGGCGCCGAACAGCGTGCGCAGCGAGGTCAGCACGCGCAGATTGTTTACCGGGTGAATGTCGCAGGCGATGATCTGCGCCAGCATTCTCACCCGTGCCCGGCTGGGCGGGTCTTTCGGCAATAGCGGAGGTTCAGGTATGGTCTCGTCGAGAAATTCGATGATCGCCAGCGATTGCGTCAGGAGCATGCCGTCGCTCCAGATCAGCGCCGGCACCAGCCCCTGCGGATTGACCGCGAGATAGGCCGCCTCCAGATGCTCGCCGTGACGCAGGTGATGCGGGATGTAGTCATACCCCACCCCCTTCATCTCCAGGGCGATCCGCACCCGATACGAGGTGGATGAGCGGAAGTAGTTGTGCAGGACAATCTTGCTCATGGCTTCGGCTGGCCGATGGTCACTTCGATCGTGCCGATGCCATCGACGCCGCCTGATATCGTTTCGCCCGGCTTGACCGCGCCGACACCGGCCGGCGTGCCGGTGAAGATCAGGTCCCCGGCCTGCAATTCCACGCCTTCGCTGCAGATCGAGACGATATCGGCGATCGGCCAAATCAGCTCGGCGAGGTCCGCATCTTGTTTCACCGCGCCGTCGATGGCGAGCCAGATACGGCCCTTCGCCGGGTGCCCGGATTTCCGCGCGGCAACCAGCGGGCCGCAAGGCGCGGAACGGTCGAACGCCTTCGACCAGTCCCAGGGCCGCGCCGCCTTCTTGGCGGCATCCTGCAGATCGCGGCGGGTGAGGTCGATGCCGACGCCATAGCCCCAGACATGGTCCAGCGCCTTGTCGCGGGAAATGCGAAAGCCCGATCTACCGATCGCCACCAACAGCTCGATCTCGAAGTGGAGATTTTCGGTCAGCGGTGGATAGGGGATATGAGTGCCGGAATCGACCACCGCGTCGGCCGGCTTGGTGAAGAAGAAAGGCGGATCGCGCTCGTCATTGCCGAATTCGCGCGCATGCGCCGCATAATTGCGGCCGACGCAGAAGATGCGCCGCACGGCAAAGCGTTCGCCGGATCCCGCAATGGCGACAGAAGGCGTTGGCGGGACGGGAAGGACAAAGGCGGTCATGGCGATCTCTGCGTATGATGGCGATACATTCGGCCGATTTCGGGGGTCGGGCAAGGCGTCGCTTTTCATAAAGCATGGGCTTTGCCGCGGCTGGATAAGGAATTCAGGGCTTCCGATCTTTTTGCTGCGATGAATCCCGTCAACAGGCGATAGACTATTTGCCAATAATCCGGCCATGGTCAGGAGACTATGGTGTACCCGGTAAACCGGAACGAGCCCTATGACCCCTCCCACCGATCGTGCCCGGTTTCTTATCATCGACGACCATCCGCTGTTTCGCGAGGCGCTGCACAGCGCCGTCCAAATGGCTTATCCCGAGGTAGACACGGTCGAAGCGCGATCGATCACCGAGGCGCTGGATCTGCTGGCCGATGCAAAGCCTTTCGACCTGGCGCTCCTCGACCTCAGCATGCCCGACGTGCACGGCTTCGACGGGTTGTTGCAGCTCAGGACCCGCTATCCGCGCCTGCCGGTGGTGATCGTGTCGGGCTATGAGGAGACGAGAATCATCTCCGAGGCCTTGTCCTACGGCGCTGCCGGCTTCATCCCGAAATCGGCGCGCAAGAGCGATCTGGCCGCGGCCATCCGCTCGGTGATGGACGGCGCGATCTATGTGCCGGAAACCTATCAGGGCCTGCCGCCGGGCGCCGACAGTACCGATCGCGCCGACATGCTCCAGCGCCTCTCCAAGCTGACGCCGCAGCAATTGCGCGTGCTGCAGATGCTGCGCCAGGGCCTGCTCAACAAGCAGATCGCCTACGAGCTGCAGGTCGGCGAGACCACGGTGAAGGCGCATGTCTCCGAGATCCTGCGCAAGCTCAACGTCTACAGCCGCACGCAAGCGGTGATCGAGGTGTCGAAGCTGGACAGTGCCGAGCTGTTTCGCGATCAGGCCGGTTTTTGAGCCATTAGTCCTCCGCTGGGTACTCTAAGCCAGCAAATGCGCCAGCAGCGCGCGCAGTTGCGCCGGCTTCAACGGCTTGCGCATCAGTTCGATGCCGCCGGCACGCGCTGCCTTGGCCACGGCTTCGGAACTGTCGGCGGTGACGATCAGCGCCGGCACGGCGCGGCCGAGATAGTCGCGGACTTCCGATATGGTGGCGGTGCCGAGGTCGCCGCCGTCGAGATGCTGGTCGGCGATGACGATGTCGGGCACCCAATCGGTATCGCCGAGCATGTCCAGCGCATCGTCGGTCGACGTCGCGGCCCGCACCAGGCATTGCCAGCGTTCGAGCAGGAAGGTCATGGCCTCCAGCACCTCGGCATCGTTCTCGACCAGCAGCACTTTGGTGCCGAACAGGCCGTAGCCGCGCGGTCGTTCCAGGCTGGCGGCGCTGGCGATGGCATCGGCCGGCGCGCCGAGGCCGACGGGGACATCGATGTGGAAGATGGTTCCGCGGCCAACCTTGGATGAAAACGTCACGGGGTGGCCGAGCGCGCCGGCCATGCGGCGCACGATGGCGAGCCCGAGCCCAAGCCCGCCGCCATCGAGTTCGGCGTTGGCCGGCGAGGTGCCGCGATGGAACTCCTCGAACACCGCTTCGCGCTGGTCCTCGGGAATGCCGCAGCCCGTGTCGGCGACATCGATGCGGATGGTGTCGCCGCGATGGCGTGTGCCGACGAGCACGCCGCCCGAACGGGTATAGCCCAGCGCGTTGGAGAGAATGTTCTGCAGGATGCGGCGCAGCAAGGTCCTGTCCGAGCGGACCACCGCATTGACCGGCCGGAATTTCAGCGACAGCGCCTTCAACTCCGCCACCGGCTGGAAATCCGAGCGCAGTGATGAGAACAACGCCTCCAGGCTGACATCGCCGATGTCGGGCTGGACCACGCCGGCGTCGAGCTTGGAAATGTCGAGCAAGGTGCGCAGCAGGTCTTCCATCGTCTCCAGCGAGCGCTCGACCTGCCGAACCAGTTTTTTTCCCTCTTCGCTGGTCTGCACCTCGGCGAGCGCCGAGACGGAGAGGTGGGCGGCGTTCAGCGGCTGCAGCACGTCGTGGCTGGCGGCGGCGAGGAACCTTGTCTTGGACAGGTTCGCCAGCTCGGCACTCTCCTTGGCGGCGCTGAGGTCGATGTTCGACTGTTCCAGCCTGCGCAAGGTCGAATGCAGTTCCTCGGTGCGCGTGCGCACCCGGTTTTCCAGCGAGATCGCGGTCTGGAACAACGAAAAGGCATTGCCTTGCTGGTCCATCGAGCGCTCGACGCGGCTGACCAGGGCGGCGTTGATCTTCTTCAGCCTGTCGAGATCGTTTATGTCCCTGAGCGGCATTTTGTTGCGCCTATTCAGCCGCTTGCCGGTCACCGAAGGCGATGCCGGTGAAAGTCTGGTTCAGGTGCATCGACCGATATTGCTCGCCGTAGGTGCCGAAGCCGATGACATTGTTGACCCTGTAGAGCTCCGAAATGTCGCGAAAGACCTGCCGGTTGCGCGCATCCAGCCGGCGCAGCACGCAGTCGAAGCCAAGAATCATATCGATACCGCCCAGCCTTTCCTTGACCTCGCGCAATGCCGCTCGTGTCGCTTCCACCATGTCCTCGGGCTGGGCGATCGACAGCACGACACCGTCGTCGATGGCGCAGAAGAACGACAGCGAGCCATCCGCGTGCATCTTCTGGATCGAGCGGCAGTAATATTCTCCGCCCACCTTCACCACCACGGGATGCGAGGCGAAGCTTAGCGGCGTCAGGGTCTGCGGGAGGATGCCGACGGAAGCGGCATATTCCTCCGCCGCATTGGTGGCGTTGAACTCCCGCACGATACGGTGATCCGGGTCGGACGCGGTCACCACCAGCTTTTCGTCGGTGGGAACGAAGTTGTCGGTCTTGAAGACGTGGAACGGAATTTCCGTGGCGATCAGCACGATGATGGCGCTGTCCGAAGTGACGGCACCGTTCGAGATCAGACGCGTCGTCTCGAATTTCAAATCGTCACCGGCCGAGCCGCCGAGCAGCGGTATGTCGTCAAGACCCCAGTGGATGGCCGAACTCACCGCTTCCTCGGCATAGGACAGCCCGTCGATGAAGCAGAGCGCGAAGGTGTTCCTGGTCTGCTCGCCGCCGGGCCGGGCGCGCAGCGTGCGCCGCAGGGCCTCGACCTCTTCGGTGATCCTGTCCATGCCCGATGTCGACAAATTGTCGACCATGGTGCTGACCGCCGTGAAGGACGCCGAGGGCAGCAGCATCGCCAGCATATGGCCTTCCTCGAGCCCCTGCGGCGTGATCTCGCCGGCGGTGGAACAGCCGGCATGGTGGAGCCCCGGCGCGCACGTCGTGAGCGCCTGCGAGAGGGTGCTTGCCTCGACTAGGCTTTGGGAAAAGAACACGAGGGCAAAGCCGGCATCGATGGCAGCGGCCTCGGCGGCTACCGCGCGTGCGAAGACGTCCGGGTCGGGCTCGTCCGTGGTCAGCGCCGACAACCCGCATGCGTAGCGCGTCAGTGAACTGGTCAGCGGCGTTCTCCCGCATTTCCTCCGACGCCTTCTTGTGCGCGGCTTTTCAAGTGCTTCTGGCGCGCGGGCGACGAAGGCATTCTTGCCGCCAGGAGGCGTTTTGGCAATGGGGCCGGGAAAATGCACTTTGGTCCCTTGGCCATGGCCGAAAGTACAATGATCCGACTTTTCCCTCGTGTTGTTTTTTGTGCGTTGTGCGGTGTACGACTAACGCATGGCCGAAGTGCCAGCGGCGCGTCGGCAACCTGATGACCAAGGTTGACACCCAGGGAGGGGCTATGTCGGACGTTTCGTTGATGGTGAACGGCAAGCGGATCGGCGGTGCCGTCGAGGATCGAACGCTGCTCGTCCATTTCCTGCGGGAGAATCTCGGCCTGACCGGCACCCATGTCGGTTGCGACACCTCGCAGTGCGGAGCCTGCGTCGTGCATGTCGACGGCAAGGCGGTCAAGTCCTGCACCATGCTCGCGGCCCAGGCGTCCGGATCGACCGTGGTTACGATCGAAGGCCTCGCCGACGGCGCCGACCTGCATCCAGTGCAGGCGGCCTTCAAGGAACATCATGGTCTGCAATGCGGCTTCTGCACGCCAGGCATGATCATGGCCGCAATCGACATGATCAACCGTCATCCCGAAGGCCTCGACGAGGCCACGGTTCGTGCAGAACTCGAAGGCAATATCTGCCGCTGCACCGGCTACCACAACATCGTGAAGGCGATCCTCGCCGCATCGAAGACGATGTCGAATGGGTCCAAGGACAAGGCGAAACAGGCGGCGTGAGAGAAGAGCGAGTAGTGAGTAGTCAGTAGTCGGTCTGAACCGGCGGCTATACTTACTGCTCACTGCTTCCTATTCACTTTTTCGGGAGGAATCTCTGCATGGGCATCGAAGGTGTTGGCGCTCGGGTCGCGCGCAAGGAAGACAAAAGGTTCATCACCGGCGCCGGCCGCTATGTCGATGACATGGTGGTGCCCGGCATGAAGCATGCAGCCTTCGTGCGCAGCCCGCACGCGCATGCGCAGATCAAGAAGATCGACGTGAAAACGGCTCAAGGCATGCCGGGCGTTATTGGCGTGCTGACCGGCAAGGAGCTCAAGGCCGATGGTATCGGCAACCTCATCTGCGGCTGGATGATTCATTCCAAGGACGGTTCGCCCATGAAGATGGGCGCATGGTCGCCGCTGGCCGTCGACAAGGTCCGTTATGTCGGCGATGCGGTCGTGGTGGTGGTGGCCGAAACCAAGGGCCAGGCACGCGATGCGGCCGAGGCGGTCGACATCACCTACAAGGAACTGAAGGCCGTCGTCGACGCGACCAAGGCGCTCGAAAAGGGCGCGCCGCAGGTCCATGCCGAGGCCGAGAACAACCTGATCTTCGACTGGGAGATCGGCGATGCCGAGGCGACCGATACCGCCGTCAAGGCGGCGGCGCATGTCACCCGCATGAAGATCGTCAATAACCGGCTGGTGCCGAACGCGATGGAGCCGCGCGCGGCTCTTGGCCATTACGACAAGGCCGAGGATCGCTATACCTGCTGGACGACATCGCAGAACCCGCATGTCGCGCGGCTGGTGATGAGCGCCTTCTACAACGTCGCACCCGAAAACAAGCTGCGCGTGATCGCGCCGGATGTCGGCGGCGGCTTCGGCTCCAAGATCTATATCTACCCGGAAGAGATCGTCTGCCTGTGGGCCTCGAAGAAGACCGGCGTGCCGGTCAAATGGGTCGCCGATCGCACCGAAAGCTTCCTCACCGACGCGCATGGCCGCGACCACGTCTCGACCGTGGAAATGGCTTTCGACAAGAACAACAGGATCACCGGGCTGAAGGTGGACACCATCGCCAATCTCGGCGCCTACATGTCGCTGTTCTCGTCCTGTGTGCCGACCTATCTCTACGCGACACTGCTGTCAGGGCAGTACGACATCCCGGCCATTCACGCCAATGTACGCACCGTCTACACCAACACGGCACCTGTCGATGCCTATCGCGGGGCAGGGCGGCCAGAAGCCACCTATCTTCTGGAGCGCACCATGGAAGCCGCTGCACGCGAACTCGGCGTGTCTCCGGCCGAGCTGCGGCGCCTGAACTTCATCACGACCTTCCCGCACCAGACACCGGTGATCATGAACTATGACGCCGGCGACTATGCGACCTCGCTCGACGCGGCCATGAAGACCGCCGATTATGCCGGCTTTGGCAAGCGCAAGGCGGACGCGGCCAAAAAGGGCAAGCTGCGCGGCATCGGCATGAGCTGTTACATCGAGGCCTGTGGCCTCGCCCCGTCGGCCGCGGTCGGCTCGCTTGGCGCCGGCGTCGGCCTGTGGGAATCGGCTGAGGTAAGGGTCAATGCCGTCGGCACCATCGAGGTGCTGACGGGGTCGCACAGCCATGGCCAGGGGCACGAGACGACCTTCGCGCAACTGGTCAACCAGCGTTTTGGGGTGCCGATCGATTCGGTGTCGATCGTCCACGGCGACACCGACAAGGTGCAGATGGGCATGGGCACTTACGGCTCGCGCTCGGGCGCGGTCGGCATGTCGGCGATCGCCAAGGCGCTCGACAAGGTCGAGGCCAAGGCCAAGAAGATCGCCGCGCACCTGCTCGAAGCCGACGAGGGCGACATCGTCATCGAGAATGGCGAAGTCAAGGTCGCCGGTACCGACAAGAGCCTGCCGTGGTTCCAAGTGGCTTTGGCCGCCTATACCGCGCACAATTTGCCGGCCGGCATGGAACCAGGACTGAAGGAAACGGCGTTCTACGATCCGGCGAACTTCACCTTCCCGGCGGGCTGCTACATCTGCGAGGTCGAGATCGATCCGGAAACCGGAACGACCGAGATCGTCCAGTTCGTGGCGGCGGACGATTTCGGCAACATCATCAATCCGATGATCGTCGAAGGCCAGGTGCATGGCGGCATTGCCCAGGGCGTTGGCCAGGCGCTGCTGGAAGGCGCTCACTACGACGCCAGCGGGCAGCTGCTGACGGCGAGCTACATGGACTATACCATGCCGCGTGCCGGCGACCTGCCGTCGTTCAAGGTCTCGACGTCGAACACGCCATGTCCGAGCAATCCGCTCGGCATCAAAGGCTGCGGCGAGGCCGGCGCCATCGGTTCGCCGCCGGCGGTGATCAATGCCATCACCGACGCCATCGGCATCGCCGATATCGCCATGCCGGCCACACCGTCGACCGTGTGGGCCGCGATCCGCGCCGCGAAATGAGTGAGTAGGGAGTAGTGAGTAGCGAAAAAGGGCACCTTGTCCAGCTCCGGCGGCGGCGTTCCCACTACTGACTACTGACTACTCACTACTGCCTGACCACTTAGGGGAGGATCCCATGTACGCAGTCAACTATCACCGTGCCGCCTCGGTCACTGAAGCCGCCAAGCTCGTGAAAAGCGGCGACGCCAAGCTGCTGTCGGGCGGCATGACCTTGATCCCCGCCATGAAGACGCGGCTGGCGGCCCCTTCCGACCTGGTCGACCTGTCACGCATCAAGGACCTGCAGGGCGTCAAGGTGTCAGGCAAGACGGTCACGATCGGCGCCGCCGCCACGCATTTCGACGTCGCCAATGACGAGAAGCTGCGCAAGGCCTGCCCGGCGCTTGCCCATCTGGCGTCGCTGATCGGCGATCCGGCGGTACGCCACAAAGGCACGATCGGCGGTTCGATCGCCAACAACGATCCGGCGGCGGATTATCCGGCCGCACTTCTGGCGCTGGGCGCCACCATCATCACCAACAAGCGCGAAATATCAGCCGACAAGTTCTTCAAGGGGCTGTTCGAGACGGCCTTGAAGGATGGCGAGATCGTCACGGCGGTCTCCTTCACGGCGCCGGCAAAGGCTGCGTACGAAAAATTCCGCAACCCGGCCTCGCGCTACGCGATCGTCGGCGTGTTCGTGGCCAAGGGCAAGGATGGCGTCAGCGTTGCCGTCACCGGCGCCGGCGATGACGGCGTCTTCCGCTCGAAGGAGATCGAGGCGGCACTTGCCAAGAGCTTCGATGCCACTTCGCTCAATGGCGTGAAAGTGCCGGCGAAAAACCTGATGAGCGACATCCACGCTTCCGCCGACTACCGCGCCAACCTGATCGCGGTCATGGCCAAGCGCGCGGTGGCGGCAGCCAACGCCTGACACAAGATCGATTGCGGACAAGGAAAGGGCCGTCACGGCCCCTTTTTCGTTCCTGGCGCCTGTAGCTGCCCGGTTCCCGGCCGCCGCATCCCCATGTTTGGTTGAAACGATTCTGACCCATGCCTGCCCGGGAATGCACCGGCGCCAATCTCGCACTTGCACAAACTTATATTGCACTGCAGTATGGGGCGGGCGGAGAATGCGAGCCGGGTTCGGAATGCGTGCAGCCGTGCCCTTTCGCATATCAATGCGAAGGGATCGGCATGTCCGAAATTTCCGCGACCCATTTGGTTCTGTCCCAAACGATCGTCAACCGATCGGCGAGGACAAGGCTGGCCTATCTCGACGGCTGGCGCGGTCTGTCGATCGCCCTGGTGCTGATTGGGCATTTTTTTCCCGTTCCCGGAATCAATCTGGGCGTTCTGGGCGTCGAATTCTTCTTCGTGCTCAGCGGCCGGCTGATGGCCGAAATCCTGTTCATCGAACGCTATCCGCTGAAGAAATTCTTCAAACGCCGCTTCTCGCGCATCTATCCGGCGCTTCTGGTCTTTGTCGTCGTCGCCATGATCGCGCTCTCAGGCACGTTCATCGTCTTCAAATGGAAGGCGGCCCTGACGGCGCTGACATTCACCTACAACTATGCCGGAATTCTCCTGAACCGGGCCGGCGCACTCGACCACATCTGGTCGCTCTGTATCGAAGAGCATGCCTACATCATCCTGGCGGCGATCAGCGCAATCGTTGGCAGCCGCAGCCGTGTCGTCCCGCTGCTGCTGGTCCTGGCCTTGCTGGCCATGGCCAATGGCGCGGTTTCCTACTGGTTCCTGCACATGGATTATGAAGCCACGTACTGGCGCACCGATGTGCACATCGCCTCGATCCTGCTGTCGGCCGCGGTCTGCCTGCTCAAGGCCGACGGCAAGCTGCCGGCCTTGTTGAAGGGGCCCTATGTCGCCGTTGCGGCGGCCGTTGGCGCGGTTTTCCTGTTCATGGATTCAGTACCGACACCGATCCACTACCTGGTCGCGGTGCCATTGCTGGCGACTGCTATCAATGCGCTGGATTTCAGCACGCGGTTCTTGTCCGGATGGCTGTCATCCCTGCCGATGACGACACTGGGTCTGTGGTCGTATTCGCTCTATCTGTGGCAGCAGCCCTTCTACAAATTCGTCTACGAGCAGGGCAGCAATCCATGGCCGATGCTGGCCGGGGTTTTCGCCTGCGCGCTCTGCAGCTACTACCTCATCGAGCGCCCAGCGCGCGAATGGCTCAACCGCAATTGGTGAATGAGCGCCGAGCGCCATCGGATCAGGCGGCGATCTGCCTGACATAATAGCGCACCGCCTTCTTGCCGCCATGGATCACCGCGTCGCCGACTTCGGCGAAGCCGAGAGCGGCGTGGAAGGCATCCGAGGCGGGGTTGGGCGGGTCGGTGTTGACCTCGCAGGTGACCAGTGTGTGGCCGGCGCTCTCCGCCTGGTCGAACAGGTCCCGATAGAGCCGGCGAGCATGGCCGCGGCCTCTTGCGTGCGCCGCCACGACGACGCGGTCGACATAGATGAAGCGCTCGTAGCGCTCGCGGAACCAGACGAAGTTCGGACTGTCGTAATTCGCATCCTGGTCGAAGGTCATGATGAAGGCTTCGAGATCGCCGATGCGGCGGGCATAGAAGGACTCGCCGAGCAGGAAGGACAGCCGTTCGGCTTCGAGCCACGACAATTCGGCGGCGTGCTCGTTGTTGAGCGCCAGTATGGCGGCTTCGTCGTCCTGCGCTATGCGGTCTATGGGAGAGGTCATGCCTTGGCCGCCGCGATTGTCGCCGCCACCAGCGGTGTGTCGGTCAGTGTGTTGCGATACTCGCGGTCGAGATCGGACCCGCCCATGCCGACCTTCGGATTGCGGTAGCGCATGGCGCTCGGCACGTCCTTGAGGGCGGCGAAGTGCATTTCGGCCAGGCCGGTCCTTGCGCGCACCTCGGCAATGTTGCCGAGATCGAGCCCGCCGCAGCCGAGAATGATGATCCGGTCGCCGGCCTCACGCACCAGCTCTTCCAGCAACGGCAAGCCCTCGATCGCCGTGTCGCGCTGGCCGCTGGTCAGCACGCGGCCGACCTTGCAGCGGATCAGCGCTTCCAGTGCCTCGGCCGGATCGCGCGTCATGTCGAAGGCGCGGTGGCAGGTGACGTTCAAGGGCCCTGCGGCCTCGGTCAGTTCGCCCATTCGCTTCTCATCGATGGTGCCGTCGGCGTTCAGGCAGCCGAACACCACGCCGGGCACACCGAGCTCGCGGAGCGCGGTGACGTCGGCCAGCATCGAGCGGTATTCAGTCTCGCTGTAGAGAAAATCGCCACCGCGTGGCCGCACCATGACGTGGAACGGGACGGTCGCCTGATCGAGCGTGGCGTGCACAGTGCCAAGGCTCGGCGTGATGCCGCCCTCGACCAGACTGGCGCAGAGTTCGACCCGGTCGGCGCCGGCGGCCTGCGCGGCGAGCAGGCCATCTATGCCTTCGACACAGATTTCGATCAGCGGCGGGCGAGTTTCCACGGTCACGGGGCAATCCAGTTCATGATGTCGTGGAGAGGCCTAGCACCAGGACGGCTGACGCGAAAGCGTGAACCCTATGCCGCCATTTGGACCAGATAGCAGATTCCTTTCTTGACAATCGCATAACCGCATGGTTATGAGTAATGTATAGCTGACGGGTTATTGATTGCGCGTGCGTGGCACGACGACAACAACGAGAGGAGCAAGGCATGACGGAAACCAAATCGATTGTCGTCGAAAGGCTGATTCCATATTCGGCGGAAAAGATATGGCGGGCACTGACCGTGCCAGCGCTCGTCGGCGAATGGCTCATGCAGAATGACTTCGCTGCGCAAGAGGGGCATCGCTTCACACTGCGTGCGACACCAGTTCCTGGATGGTCCGGCGTGACGAACTGCGTGGTGCTGAAAGTCGAGGCGCCGCGGCTGCTGGCCTACAGTTGGGGCGATGGGACGGAATCGGACAGCGGGTTGAAAACCGTGGTGACCTGATCACTGACGCCCGAGGGTGTGGCGACCCGGGTGCGAATGGAGCAGTCGGGATTCCGGCCGGCCGACGAGCGTGGCTATATCGGCATGGGAAGCGGCTGGCCGCGCATTCTCGAACGGCTCGAACAGGTTACCGCAACACAGGCCTGATCCACGGCAGGCAGCCAACAGTTTTATCAAGTTCGAATCCTGGATGCGAGGCGTCCGGGCCGGGAAAACACGCCCGGAGAAACAATTCAAAAGGAGAAGGATCATGCAAGCAAGGATCAAGAACCCGGTGATGCTCATCCCCGGTTCGGTGCAGGCGCTGCTGGCGCTGGACAAGTCGACCGAGGCGGCCGACGTGCCTATGTGACGCGCAAGCTCATTCGTCTGCGCGCCAGCCAGATCAATAATTGCAGCGTCTGCGTCGACATGCATGCGCGCGAATTGAAGAAGGCCGGAGAAAAGGACGAGCGCATCTTTGCGCTGGCGGCCTGGCGGGAGACGCCGTATTTCACCGACGCCGAGCGCGCGGCATTGGCGCTGGCAGAAGCCGGCACCAGGCTCGCCGACCGGCCGGACGCAGTGCCGGACGATGTCTGGGACGAAGTGGCCCGGCATTATGACGAGAAGGCGCTTGCCGCACTGGTCATCCATATCGCCCTGATCAACGCCTTCAATAGGCTGAACGCAACGACCCGGCAGCCGGTTGGCGCCTGGGGCTAGGCGCCTGGTTCGAATGGTCCGCGCGAGGGCGGGCGAGGTATTGCCTTCCCGCCCTCGGGCGCGGGCATAGTCTTGGTGGCTACTGGCGCAATTCCGTGTTCTTGGCGCCTTCCTCGACCTGATCGATCACCAGGAGCTTGACCGGCCCATCACCAATATTGGTGGCCTGATGCCATTGGCCGATCATCTCGATGATGAAATCACCTGTCTTGTGGACGTTGCTGTTGCCGGTCTCGACGTTGGTGACCTTCAATGTTCCGGCCTCGACATAAGCGTAGCGCGGGAAGGGATGGCGATGGACCGGCAAGGTCGCGCCGGGCCTGATGTCATAGGTCGAGACCAGCACCTGCACGTTCTTCTGCGGCAGCGTGATCGGCTGACCTGATGCAGTGGTCGTGCGTGATGCGAGTGGCGTCACGACGACGGGGGTTCCGCTGCTGTCCAATGCCAGGGCACAATTTGCATAAAGTGCAGCCGCGGCCAGCAGTACCGCTATCAGGACTTTCCGCATGATTTCTCCACTGCCGCAGCATTGCTCGGGAGACTTCCATGCGCAAGCCTGCTGGTGAGACCGTCGGAATGGCTCGACCCATTTGCCACCTGGCACCGAGTGAGAAAGCCATGCTGTCGCACGTCTCAGTGGTCGGCAGAAGGCACACCGCCGAACACACCTTACCGAGCCCGCGGTATTAAGCCGAACTTAGCAACTGGTTCTCATAGTCTCTCGACCTTCGCTGACGGAATCCCGATGAGCAGAATTGATATACTTGTTTCTGATGACAATGTGTGTTCGGTGCACATGCTTGTCGCCAAGCGGCTGGCCGAGAAAGGTCATGACGTTGCGCTGGTCGGCGTTGCGGCGCCCGGGGTACAATGGCCGCTTGGCTATATTCTGCGCCTTGAGCGCAAGGCAGTGCAGATTCGGGGCCATGACCTTCTTGAACCTGTCGAGGGCGTGGAACTGTCTCGGTCCCGGCCTGACGCTGAACTGCGTATCGATCTGACCGGCGTCATGCTGCCTATTGCCTCTCCCGGCCTTCGCCCGGGCTTCGCGGGCTCCGCGTCAATTGCCGAAGCAGCCCGGGTGTTGATGGCCGGCGGCCTTCCCGATATCGAAATCATTCTGGATGGTGAACGCATCGCGCGCGCGGCCCCCATGGTCGACAGCCGGCTTTCGATCCTTCGCGGGCTCAATGACATTCTGGCGCGCATGTGCACACTGCTGGTGGATACGACGGATCATTTCCTCAAGGGCCACAAGGCCCGATCCGAACCGACAGGGGGCGCGCGTCAGTGTCCAACCAATGGACAGCTGATCGGTACCTACCTTCTTTCAACCATACCCCGGCAAACAGCAGGGGCCGCCAGGCGCTTGGGGTTCCGCCTCAATCGTTGGCGGGTGAGCTACCGGTTTCACAATGGTCAGACCGTCGCGGCCACGGGTCTCCTGGCCGGAGAACCTTGGATCGATCTGCCCGATGATGGCGATCGTTTCTATGCTGATCCGTTTCCGTTCGAATGGCAGGGGCGATATTTCATATTCATTGAAGACTTTTGCCATGCCAGTACCAAAGCGGTGATTTCCGTGACCGAGGTCTTCCGAGACGGCGCTCCAACCGTGCCGCGTGTGGTGATCGAGGAACCCTATCACCTGTCCTATCCGCAAGTGTTCAGTCATGGCGGCCAGATCTGGATGCTTCCCGAGGGCGGTTCGGGTGGAGATCTGGTTCTATACCGGGCTGAGTCGTTCCCGGACCGGTGGGTTCGGCACTCGGTCCTGATTCCGGATCGCGAACTTTTCGATGCGACCTTGCTGGAGCATGGCGGCAAGCTTTGGCTGTTCGCGACCGAACGCGACGGCTACGGCAGCGCCTCGGATACGCTCGTGGTCTATTATGCGCAGGCCCTGGAGGGACCATGGTTCCCGCACCGGAGCAATCCGGTGAGAATCGATCGCGCCGCAGCCCGGCCCGGAGGCTGTTTTGTGCGTATGGGCGATCGCATCATATTGCCATTGCAGAACGGCACGGACAATTATGGCGGCGGGCTCGGACTTGCCGACCTTGTTGAGTTGGACGAGACGAAGGTGCGTTTGACCTTACCAGTGCCCATTCTTGCTTCGGCAAAGAGACCTTATCCGATGATCCATACTCTCAACAGCAGCGATCATCTTGAAGTCATCGACTGTCGTGCACCCGCGCCCAGGTCGGCGCTTCGAAGGGTTGTGTGACCTTTTGGATCGAATACGGGTCCTTTGTGTAGTTCCGCGGGGCCTGAAAGGCCGTGGCGGGATCGAGACGCTGTTTTCTCACGTTGATGAACAGCTTCGTTCGACGGCCGGCAGTGCGATCGAGATGGATTTCCTGGCCTCGCGTGGCGACGCGTCCGGTGTCGGTTGGCTGGCACATTTCCCGTTCGCATTGATCCGCTATGGCTGGCTGCTGGCAACCCGCCGGTATGACATCGTCCACCTCAACACCGCGACGAATGCATCGTCGTGGAGGAAATGGGTCATGCAGTCCATGGCGCGATTGGCCGGCGCGGCCACGGTCGTCCACTTTCATGGCTCGGCCTTTCCCAAGCCCGGAGATGCGCGACGCGGCTGGGTCCGTGTCTTGCGCCTTGTCTTTGAGCGAGCCGACGCCATCATCGTGCTTGGCGATTACTGGCGAGACTTCGTCGCCCACTTTTATCACATGCCGCCGGATCGCTTCGACGTCGTGGCCAATGGCGTCGCCGATTTCGCTTTTGATGCACCGCAACCGCGCGAGGAGAATGCGCCCGTTCGACTGTTGTTTGCCGGCAACCTCACCGAGGCCAAAGGCGCTGGGGTATTGCTTCAGGCACTTGCGCTGCTGCCGAAGGATCTGCCGCAATGGCGCGCGACCTTCGCGGGTGCCGGCGATGTCGCCGCCTTCCGCGACCGCGCCATAAGTTCAGGGCTTTTCGGCCAGGTGGAATTCACCGGCTGGCTGGCGCTCGAGACGATCCTGCCGCTCTATCGGCAGGCCGATATCGTCGTCCTGCCGTCACGCAATGAGGTCTTGCCGGTTTGCCTGTTGGAGGGTGCGTGTGCGGGCGCAGCCCTGGTCGCGACATCGGTCGGCTCGGTGCCCGACGTATTGAGGGAAGGTCGGAACGGTCTAAGCGTGAAGCCGGACGATGCGGAAGAGCTTGCGCATGCCCTTGCGCAATTGATTGAAAACGGCGCGCGCCGCGAAGCGTTTCGAACCGCGTCGCGCGATATCTATAACGCGCGTTTCCGCCTCGAAACCATGATCGAAGGTCTTCAGGGAGCCTATCGGAAGGCGCTGGCGACCCGTCGCTGAGCGGCTTGCGGCTGTTCAGCATCAAGCGTCGGCCGGAACACCCGGAAGAACTGCTCCAGATTGGCAAGCGCCCACAGTATCTTCTCGTGATTGTGAGCGCCACCCAGGTGCTCGCTCATCAGTCGATCTATCTCGCGCGCATTGCAGACATTGCGCACTGTGGCGCTGTCACTCTGCAGCAGATCTCGAAGCTGATCCGACATGCCGGTACGGAACCATTGCTCGACAGGTACCCGGAAGCCGACCTTCTTGCGCTCCAGGATCTGGCGGGGAAGCAATTGCGCTGCAAGCGATCGCAGCACGCGCTTGCCCTTTGGCGCGCCGGTCAGGAAAGCATCGGGAAATTGGGCGACGAGTTCGGCCAGGCCGACATCCATGAATGGCATGCGTCCTTCGATCGACCCCGCCATCATCATGCGATCGCCGCGCTCGAGAAGATTGTCCGGCAGCCATGACGTCTGATCGAAATGCAGCATGCGTTTGAGCGGGCTGATTTCGCCATCGGTCGTGAACGGCAGCGGATCGAGATCGCGCGATTGGGGCGGACCGGAATAGAGCGCCTCGGCTTGTCCGCCGTCTGCTCCGCCGAACCAGGCCACCATACGGGCCTGTGCATCGCGAATGCCGGCGACGCCGGCCAAGATCTTCAGTCGCCGCGCCGCATAGGGCAGGGCGCGTGCGCCAGGACCCACAAGGGCTTCGTGCAAGCCGCCCGGCACCAGACTCTGGTACATGGAAACCCACGGCTCGGCGCGATGCTTGGGATAGCCTCCCAAGAGCTCGTCGGCGCCTTCGCCGGTAAGCACCATCTTGACGGTGCGGCTCGCCAGCCGTGACAAAAGCAGAACCGGCAGGTCCGACGGCTCGGATACCGGCGCGCCCCGCCGCAGCACCGCCTCCTCCCACACCGACGTGAACGCATCCATGTTCACGACGAGCTCACTGTGGTCGCTGCCGAAGGTGTCGGCGACTTGCCTGGCATAGGGTAATTCGGAGGAGCCGGGCACATCGAACCCTACTGAATAGGTCGCCACGGGCTTGCCCATGTGACGGCTCATCAGCGCAACGATCATCGAGGAATCGAGCCCGCCGGAAAGATATGCGCCAAACGGCGCATCCGAGCGCAGTCTGAGCCGTACCGCCTCATCAAGCTTCTCGCCAAAAAGCCTCACCGCCTCGTCGAAGCTTTCGACGGTGGGCGACGTGCGCGAAAAAGGCGTCGTGAAATAGCGCTCCGCACGGATGTTGGCGCCATCGACCACCATGAAGGTTCCTGGCGGAACCTTGGAGATGCCGCGAAAGAACGTGGCCGGTCCAGGGACATAGCGATAGCTGAGAAATTCGCGCAGCGAATCCTGATCCAGACGGTCGTCGACACCTGGAAAATGGCGCAGCGAATCGATTTCGGAGGCGAAGGCGTGGAAGCCGCCCCCGGAAGCCAGGAAGAGCGGTTTCTTGCCGAAAGGATCGCGCGCGGCACAGAGGCGGCCGGTTTCGCTGTCCCAAAGCAGAAAGGCAAACATGCCGTTGAGGCGCGGCAGGCAGTCGTCGCCCCAGGCGCGCCAGGCCTCGATCACGACTTCGGTGTCGCCTTGCGTGGCAAAGCGATGTCCGCGTTCCATGAGTTCGGCGCGCAATTCGATATAATTGTAGACCTCGCCATTGTAGACGATGACATATCGGCCGTCATGCGAATGCATCGGCTGCGGGCTGCCTTCGATATCAAGGATCGACAGCCGACGATGACCGAGTCCGGCCTGCCACTCGCCATCCGGGCTCCGCATGATCAATGTTCCGCGCCCGTCCGGACCGCGATGGGCCAGCCGATCCGTGGCCCCATCCAGCGTTTCGGCGAGAGGCAAGCGTGATCGGGCGTGGAACCCAAAAATTCCGCACATCGCGGCTAGCCCTGACCGCTGCACATGGCCGGGTCGGACCCCGAACTTGGCTTCTGGATTTGGCTCCTGGAAGGCGTGCCGAACAAGGCGTCATAGGCGGCCAGCAACTTCGGACTCTCGTGGCTCCAGGCGAGTTCCTTGCGTACCCGCTCACGGCCTAACGCGCCCATGGTCGCGCGGCGCTCGCTGTCGTCGAGGAGTTCGGCGATTTTGTCGCCGAAGTCGGTCGGCTCCGTACAGGTTGCGTAGAGCGAGGCGCCTTGCGCCGAAAAGCGGCCTTCCCGCAGGTCGTATTGCACGATCGGTTTGCCAAGCGCCATATATTCCATGATCTTGTTCATGGTCGATTTGTCGTTCATCGCCGTGGGCCGGTCGGGATTGACACAGACATCGGCTGTCGAGAGCGCGGAAAACAGAATCTCGTCCGGGCAGCGACCCGTATAGGTGACGTACTCGCCGAGCCCGCGCGCGACTGTATCCGCCTTGATGGCATCAAGCTCGGGACCGCCGCCGCAGATCACGAACTGAATATCCTGGCGCCTTTTGGCATTCACCAGGTGGTCGACCGAGTCGAGCAGAAGGTCGAGCCCTTCCTGTTTGCCGATGACGCCGACATAGCCGACGACGAAGCGGCGACCATTGCGCCATTTCGGATCGGGCGCAACCTCTCTGACCCGGTCCAGATTCGGGCCAGAACGCACGATGTGCACCTTCTCGGGGGGCATGCCCCCCCGTCTGATGGCGATGTCGCGGTAGCTTTCATTGGTGGCGATCGAGACATTAGCGGTTCGGAACGAAAGCCGCTCCAGCCAGACCATGAATTTCCAGCCGATGCCGCGCTTGCCGAACTTGGCCTCGTAGAGTTCTGGATTGATGTCGTGATGGTCGAACAGGAACTTCTTGCCGAACAACTTGTAGAACCCGCCGATGAGGAAAATCGTATCTGGTGGGTTGCAGGCATGGATCGCGTCGAAACCGTGCTGCCGCGCCACTTTGAGTGACAGCAGGAACTCCCAAAACAACGCGGTGCTGTACTCCAGCACGTAGCCAAGGAAGCCCTCGGCGTCGAGCGGCAGCGAGTGGCGATAGATATGGACGCCGTCGATCACCTCGTAGGGCGCCGTCGCGCCCTTGCCTTTCGGGCAGATCACCGACACTTGATAGCCGGCTTTCACCAGCGTGGTTGCCTCTGACCAGACGCGGCGGTCGAAGGGGACAGGCAGGTTTTCGACGATGATGAGGATGCGCTTACCAGTTGATGCCGTCATAGGTCCCCGCAAACCGGTTCGTGTTCGGCAGCCTGGCCATGTCGAGAAGCGTCTGGTCTGCATTCATCTTGTCAACCACAGTTTCATATTCGGGCGAACGACTGGTGGCCACGACAACGTCCGAATGCATCACCATCTCGTCGAGCGAGGGGACCATCAGCTGCGTAACGTGCGGGATCGCGTTCATTAGGTATGTTTTGTTGGCGCCCATCAGCTTTGCCAACGACACGTTCGGGTCAAAAATGCGGATGTCGCAGCCCTTCCCGACAAGCCGCTCGATAAGTTCCAGATAGGGGCTTTCGCGCAAATCGTCGGTGCCTGCCTTGAAGGAGAAGCCGAGGAAGCCGATTTTGCGCTTGCCATAGCTCAGCAAGCGGTCCAGTGCGCGCTCGACCTGCTGCTTGTTCGACGGCAGCAGGGATTTAAGCAGCGGTGCTTCCACATCGTTCTGGATCGCGTAGGCGTTGATCGCACGTACGTCCTTCGGCAAGCAGGAGCCGCCGAACGCAAAGCCGGGCAGAAGATAGGCATTCGAGATATTCAGCTTGGTGTCGGCGAAGAACACCTCCATCAGCTCATGGCTGTCAACGCCCGCCGCCTTGCAGATATTGCCGATTTCGTTGCCGAAGGCGACCTTAAGCGCATGCCAGGTGTTGTCTGTGTATTTGACCAGTTCAGCCAACCGGGGCTCTGTGACGACAACGCGGCCAGGCAGGCCTGCGTAGAGCTCCAACAGCCGATCCCGGGTTATCTCATCGTCAACGCCGATCACGGTCTTGGCTGGATTATTGAAATCGGCGACCGCCGATCCCTCGCGCATGAATTCGGGGTTTGAGGCCACGCCGAACGTTTCGCCCAGTTTCCTTGATGCAGTTGCCTGCAGCGCCGGAATGACGATGTCGGACAACGTCCCCGGCAGCACGGTCGAGCGAACGACGACCGAGTGATAGTCCGCCTTTCTGGAAAGAGACGATCCGATTTGGCGCGATACCGCCTGAACCGCCGACAGATCCAGTGAGCCGTTGGGGCGTGAGGGCGTGCCGACGCAAAGCAACGACAAGTCGCTGTTCATCACGGCTTCCTCGGTCGAGGATGAGGCCTTTAGACGACCCGACGCGACATTGGCAGCGACAAGTTCGCCGACATCTTTCTCGATGATAGGGCTTCGGCCACTGTTTATGAGATCGACCTTGGCCTCGCTGACGTCGCAGCCGATGACGTCATGCCCGCGCTCGGCCAGGCACGCAGCACAAACAGTACCGACATATCCCAACCCGAAGATGGAAACCTTCATAGCTCGCCCGTCCTGTTCTTTCTTTCGAAAGGCGGATCGAGCCACCTTCACGCTTGTTTTCGAAGAACATAAAAAAGACAAGTAAAGGTCAGGTTAGCAAACCGATCAGCAATCTGCTTTGCCACCGCATGCGGTGGCCAGGCACCTTGAAAACAACGGTTGCCGCCTCATCGAGGAGCCCGAATCCAGCCGACCGCAGACCGCGTCCGGATGCTTGGTCGCCGCGTACAATCTCGATCTCGGCGCTTTCGGGCGCCACGATGCTGAGTTCCGACCGGCCGTTGCGGCGTGCCACCACACAATTGCCCTCGATCGACACGCTGAGTTCCGGCGAAATCAGGAAAGCGATCTCGACCGTCCCGGACGGCTTCGTGCCAACCAGCCGGTCCGTGATCAGAAAACCCTCGGCGGTTTCTTCTATATCCCGATGGTGAATGACGCCGAAGCGCCTCATGTAGCCATCATGCGAGGCGGATACTTTCAGCCGGGACGCTTGCGACCTGGCGTCCAATGTTGCTTGGGCACGCCGTGGCATCCAGTTGAAAGCACCTGACGGCTCGCTTTGGCTGACGCCGTCCATTGTAAGGGTATTGTGTACGGCGCTGACCCGGAAGCGCCGGCGACTTTCGCCTTCCGAGTGATAAAGATGCGTGCCCGCATCGACCAGCAGCGGCAGACCATCCAGCGAGAGCCATACCGCGAGCGCGTCGGCGTGGCCATGTGCGGCCAAGGCGCCAAACCCAAGCGGTCCGTGATCGAAGACAAAATGGACACGGCGGCCCTTTATGGCACCGCGCCGGATGGTATAGCCGCCCTCTTCAAGGGTAACCGCGCCGTCGGCAGGCGCTGGCGTCAACGATGGGGTGGCGAATACAGCATCCCGCCAATGCGGGTCGCGTATAGCGGGTCCGAGTTCGGGCTGATCCAGAAAACCGGCAATCGCGCCGACGATGGACGCGACATAACGCGGCTCGTCGCTGCCGAATGCCAACAGGACCCGGCTCTGGTCGTCATCGCCGATCAACGGCGTATGGCCGGCATCATCGAGAAAGAAGTTCAAGGCGCGGGCGGCTTCAGCCATGCGCTTACGTGCGGTTTCTGTGGCGCCGCCCAAGACGCTGAAGCCGATGAGCAGCATTTCGAGCGTGAAAGCGCTGTAGGCCGGCGACTGCTCCTTGCCCACGCCGTCCTTATGGAACAGGGCCAGCGCTCTGTCTTCAAGATGCGTCCGACCGTGTGTCAACCAGCGTGAGGCGTCGGAGTGGTCCGGCAGCATGCGCGCGGCAAGCACAAGGCCCATCGCCTCGGCGACGAGGTGATTGTTGGCCGAGGAATGGAGTGAGGGAAACCTGGCGAGCCAGAGGCTGTGAGCGCAGACAAAGGATGCCAGCCGCTCGCCGGCAGCCCGGTCGATCCATGGATCGAGCGACGCTATGATGATGGACAGCGAGATCAGCCTATAGCCGGCCTCGATGCCTGAATACCAATTGATGCCGCGGCCGGGAACATTCGCTTCCATCCACGAGAAGACGGAGCCGAGTATGGCGTCGGCAAGGCTTGCGTCGTTTTCCCGGCGGGCATGGATTGCCGGCGCCGCCAGAAAATGCAGCCGGTTTGCCTCGGCCACGTACTTGACGTCTCCATGCTCCTCGCCGAAGCGGAAATTGATGTCGAAGGTCGATCGCTCGGCGCCAGGCCAGCTTGCGCCACTCACCGGGTCCAGCCGCCAGATCACCGGATCGACCCGGCCGCTATTGTCCAGCATCGATACAGGCCAATCGCGATTGAGCAGTCTCAGCCGGCCGGCGCGAAACGCGGCAGCGGCGGTCTGCAGTTGCTGTGCGACGGGCAGCGGCAAGTCCGCTTCGAACAGGGGCGCAAACAGCGGCAACACCTTGGGTCGCGCACCGGCCGTTGCAAAGTCGGACCAGTTGTGGCGCTCGCGCCGCGCGCGCCTGCGCTCCAACTGCTCACGAAACCGATGACGGACCTCGCCATGTTCCATCACGGCAAGCCGTCGTGCATACCAGGTCAAACGTCTCAACATGGAGCAGATTCTAACGGACTGCCATTGCTTTGAGATTAACATCAGCAGGCTATCGGGTAGACGGCTCCGCTAACCTTAATCGGCATCTTTGTCGCGTTGTCCTCGCGCGCACCGGCCGGGTACCGTATCTTTATAGGCGCGGGCTTGCAGGGCCTCGCAGGAGCGCCGCCATATGGAATTCTCACGACGCCAGCTTCTGTCAGCTTCGATTGCCGCGCTGACGGCCCTGTCGGTGCGTGCTGCCGCGGCGCCAAAAACGAATTCCCGTTTTCAACACGGCGGTTCGATCCATACAATGATGAATTGGGGAGCGTTGCGCGACGGCGATCCACAACACTATCTGGCGCGCCCGTTCGAAACGGCCCGAAACGCCTTCCCAGCCGAATTGGTGCGCGATTTTGCGCAGGCCGGATTCGACTTTATTCGACTCACCTTGGACGTTGGCCCGTTCATTCAGTTGCAGGGCAGCGACAGGGACGCGCTGGAGCGGAAGCTCATGGACAATTTGCAACTCTTCCAGGAGCTCGGGCTTTCGGTGATCGTGGATTGCCATCCGGTCGAGCAGGTGCCGGCCTATTCGGTTCAGTCAATCCTGGCGGATCTGGAGGTGCCGCTTTTTGCTCAATACACCGCGATGATCAGCCGGCTGGCGGCTCTGCTGGGTGAACTGCGGTCGGAGCGGGTCGCGCTGGAACTCATGAATGAGCCGGTGGTCGGGGAGGCGAGTCATCGAACCCAGGTCCAAGTCTGGGGCGCGGCGCAGCTGGTTCTGCACGATGCGGCGCGGCGGGCGGCGGTCGATCTGCCGATCCTGCTGACCGGCGCCGACTATGGCGGCATCAGTGGGCTTACGGATCTGGATCCATCACCATTCATCGATAGCAATACGCTGTTTTCCTACCACTACTACATGCCACTCAGCTTCACCCATCAAGGCATCGATTTTGGGACGCCGGACGCCCCCTCTTCGCCCTACGTCGTCGATCTTCCTTATCCTTACGACGCTGTCTCGCCCGACGAGATATCGGCGAAAATAGAAGCTCGCATTGCCGCCAACACTGCGCTTGACCAGGCTGCAAAGATGGCTGCCATGGCCGATGCGCGTCGGATTCTCGATGGTTTCTTGGCCGACGGCTGGAACCGCGCCCGCATCGAGAAAGACTTCGTGCGTGTGGCGAACTGGGCAGATCGTAACGGCATCGCGAGGAATCGCATCGTGATGGGCGAGTGCGGGGTGACGCGGCGCGATCGGATTTTCACGGGAGCCGAGCCGACCTATCGCCGGGCCTGGCTTTCGGATGTGACAGGCATTGCGCAGACGCAGGGATTTGGCTGGGCGCTCTGGGAAATCAACGGCCGGGAATTTGGTATTCAGCGGGCCGACGACAACCGGATCGATCCTTCGATCGTCGAGGCATTGGGGATGCCAGGCTAATGCATGTCGCCCGGAAGTGTCCTCGGTTCCGGGATAACGACATGCATAAAATCAGAAGCTTACGGCAGGTCGACCGAGTCCTGTCCGCCGCGACATGCTGAAAGCAATCGCCGCCTTGAGACCGCCGCAGCGATGCTTGCCAGCACAATTCCAGGAGAAGCTCGGGTCCGTCCAAGATTGTGTAAAAACAAGAGTCAGAGCCTCAACTCCCGCGACCACTATCGGGCAAGCAGGCTGGTATAGACGCGCTCAACTTCGTCTGCCAGACGGGCGTAGTCACGGTTGGCCTTGACCCACACGGGCCCTTTGGCGGCCATCGTCCGGGCCTTTACCGGGTCGTCGAACAATCGCGCGACACCTTCCGCGATTGCTTCGCCCGAAAATGCCGTGACGATACCGGCGCCGCTGCGGTTGACCACCTCGCTCTGATCGTAGTGGACGGTGGCAACGATCGGCCGTCCCATGGCCATATATTCAACCAGCTTTGTGGGCGTGGCGACCTGCTGGGCCGCATCCATCTCGAACGGTGACAGGCAGACGTCGACACGCTTTACCCAGCCCAGCGCCTCGACCAGGGGAAGACGTCCGGTAAAGATCACCCTCTCGGACAGGCCGAGCCTGTCGAGTTGAGAGGCAAGTTGTTCACGCTCGTGCGCCGCAACGGCCCCAATGATCACCAGCACCGTGTCGTAACCGTTGGCTACCAGCAGGGCCAATGCCTCGAATGTCAGGCGGGTGGTCAGGTTCAGAACATCGGCGCACATATAAGCCATGCTCTTTTTGCCGATGAGCCGCGGGTCGTCAGTGGCAGGGATCGACGCGGGATTATAGCGCTCAACCGTGACCCCCATCGGTATCGGCGTCATCTTCTTCGTCGGTATGCCTCGTTCGGCAACGCGCTCAAGCATCCTTTTCGATTGGACAATGACATGGTCCGACAGCGGCAGCACGACCCGGTAGAAGAGGGCGCTGCCGATAACGGCATAGGCAAGTCGAACAAATCGGGCCGGCAGACTCATGGGCACGAGATTGTGAAGCGCGATACGCATGCGCGCTTCCAGCACGGGATAGCTCATCCAGAACACGAAGGGCGTACCGGAGATCCTGGCCGCGATGCCGTACACGATGCCCCACAGCGGCTGATCGCGTATCTGTATCAGGTTGTATTCGCCACGCGTTGCCCGCCAAGCCAGCTTCAGGCGAAGCCGGGTTTCCGCCATCATATAACGGAGCGAACCGAATTTCTCCGTCATCTGGCGACGAGCGATATAGAACCGCTCGGCGCCGCGCACGTCGACGCGTTTGGGACCATCCGTGTAAGGCCTCAGGCTCCAGTCAATCGTCAGCCCACGGCCAACCAGATGGTTTGAAAACAGTTCCACCAGATCGACACGGAATGCCGGGTAGTCGTCTGGCGCCACGAACAGGACGCGGACTCCAGCCAGCGGACTTTGCTGTGGCGATATCACGTCAGCGGTCGCGATGGATTGTTTCGAGGCCAAGACCGTCATCTGTTCCCTGCGACCGCATGGCGCGCCAAATATGCCCTCAACCATTTAAGGCGCTGCCACAGAAATGGGTTTCGACGCAGTTGATCCGTCGCTGCCCGACCAAGCTGGATCGCCGCGATAGCGGCTTTGCCGCGTGATGTGAGCGGCACATAGGCATCATCCAGTTCATGGATGACGTCACACCAATGGGTCTTGAAGTCTTCGAAGCCGACGCCCAGGTCATAGGCGGCCATGCCGCGTTCGCAGCACTCCGCGATTTGCCTGAAAGTCAGCACTTGGCCCGGACTTTGTGGCGCCAATTCATCCCTGGCGAAGGTCATGAAATATACGTTGACCCGCTTGCGATGTATCGCCGAACCGATGACGGCGCAGATCTTGCCGCCCACCCGAAGCTCCGCCATTTCCAGCAACGGCTCGCTCATGTGCCGGGAGCGATCGAGAAGGTCGCGGAAGAAATCCGTCACCCCTGGGGCACCAAAGCTGTTGAGCTGGCCTTGCTCGGCAAGGCGCAAGGCTTTCTGTTCGAAAAAGAAGTCGAGAGCGGCATTGCCGCGCTCGAGAGACCGAACCGTGCCGTATTCCAGCACGCCTGCCTCTCGCATTTTACGCTCTTTCGATTGGATTTTGCGTTGGCGCGAACCGCCGTTTCTTTTCTGCAACACAGCCGCAAATCCCCCGGCAAGAGCGAAGGAGTAGCCTTCCGTATGCGATGGGCCGCGCGACAGCGCGGCGAGCGGCTGAGCCATGTCGTCATGGATCCTGGGCATTCTCCTGAGCACCGCATAGTCCACTCCATCGAGCGCGGCGCGCAACATGGCTTCAATCTGGGTGCGCCTCATGCTGGCCATGACCGCCGCGGCTTCGTGGCTCCACAGGCCGAAATTGTAGCTGGAGTGGTTTCCGCCGATCCAGGTCGCGACGCGAACGGGTCCGAACGTCGAGGTCGCCAGCGGGAGGATGAAGGCCGGACTGCCGTCGAGCCGCCCCAACACTACGGCTGGCGTGGCTTTCTCCTTTGGCAGCACATGCCGGGCGTAGGCATCGACCCAATCATAGCGCTGAAAGATCGTTGCCACGCCGGTCGACTCGAGTTGGCGCCATTCGCGCTCGATATCCGAAGGGTTGGTAAAAGCCGCGACCTCGAAACGACCACAAGGTCTGTCGGACCGGACAGCCTGTGCCTCTCCATCGGCTGCCGTGTTCAACCGTGAGTTCATTCTCGCGACCCTTGGCGCCGGCTGCTGGCAATCTGCGTTGAGAAAACTGTTGGGTATGCATGCCAGGTTCCAAATCTACTTTATCCCGCACGACTTAAGGAATGGTCTAGCAATCCTCTATAATACCTCAGACAGACGTTCTTCATACCCTATGGATCGCGTTTTCTCGGGCGGCGGAGAGGCAAGCGCAGAGAGTTCGTTAACCTTTCGAACCGGTCGCCTCGGCGGTAATCGCTTAGCTCATACATTCCTGTTAGCGATCGGCGAGAATTATCCAATCGACAGGACGAGAATTGATTGCGTCGCTCAGAACATTGATCGGTCGATCCGCAGACATTCGGGTATTCAGCGCCGGGCTGCTCTGGTCGACCTTTGGAACGGTGATCGTTCGGCTGACGCCGATGATCACCACCATTTTGATTTCACACTGGTTCGGCATTGAATTCGTCGGCAAATTCGGAGTGACCTACGGCACATTGATGTCGAGCAGCCTGCTGGCATCCGCTGGTGTGAGCCTGATGGCCACGCGCAATATCGCCGCCTACTCGATAAACGACCCCGCCACGGCGGGCCGCCTGGCCGGCATGGCATTCCTCCTCACCGGTGGCGCCGCGGCATTGATCGGCCTGATGATCTTCCTGTTCGCGCATGAGATCGCCGGTCGGCTGCTGAAGCAACCGGAGCTCGCTTTCTATCTCCAGATCATCGCGCCTGTGATTGTAGTCAACGCGATGAACACGGTCCAGACGGCCATCCTGAGCGGTATCCAGGCCTTCAGGACCATCGCTCGCCTCAACGTGATCTTTGGTGGATTGATGATCACGCTGGTGCCTGTCGGGCTTTACTTTTACGGCCTCTCGGGCAGCTTTATCGCCTTGGGCTGCGCTTACTTGGGTGGATGCCTCATCGCCTATCCGGCCGTAGTGGCAGCGCTTCGGCGGCGCGGTATTGAGATTGCGTTCCGGGAGGCATTTTCGCAGTGGCGGCTGGTTACACGCTATGCGGTGCCGGCGCTGCTTGCCAGCCTGCTGTACGAGCCGGTGAACTGGATCTGCACGGCGATGGTGGTCAACAATCCCGACGGTCTTGCCCAGGTCGGCCTGTACTTCATTGCCATGCAGTTGGAGACGCTGCTGCTGTTCGTGCCGCAGATCGTGGTGCAAGTGGTTATCCCGATGCTGTCGACCGGCTTCGGCGAGGCCGACCGCCGGCGTGTGATCAACGTGCTTGGCATGGGCATCGGCACCAATATAGCCATAGCCATAGGCTTCGTCGTGGTCATGATGACCTTCGGCAACTGGTTCCTTGTGCTGTTCAAGCTCGATCCCGCCCAGCACTGGCCGATTTTCATGATCGTGGTGCTCGCGGCCGCCATGATCGCCGCCGCCCTGCCGCTCGGACAGGTCCCGGTGTCCTCCGGTTATATGTGGACCGGGCTTTCGATCACGGCTGGATGGGCGCTGACATTCATCATCGCAACGTGGTTTCTGCAAGATCGCGGCGCTCTCGGCATCGTTATAGCCCGCGCGATCGCCTGGTCACTGCAGACGGTGGTCTATATCGGGTTCACCCGCTTCGCCATTGGCCGGACGTGCGGTGAAAAGGGCACGTTGCTTCGCGATCGTGACCTTTCCACTGCGCCCGCCAAGTCGGCATCCTTGGATGCCTGATGGTGCGTCGGGGTGAAACATTGGCATTATAATGGATCTGGAAGTCGTTGGTTAAGCATAATCGCGGATACGATTTCGCATTAACTGCGCCGCTAGAGTTGAAGCGTATCTTCCAGACAGGGAGACTTGGACAGATGATCAATCGTATTCGTGCACTTTTCGCCCGCAACGAGGCGCTTTCATTCAACATCGAAACACTCTCCGATCATGACAACCTTTATGATGCGGGGATGACGTCGTTCGCCTCCGTCCAGATCATGCTGGCGATCGAGGAGGAATTCGACACCGAATTTCCAGAGGAAATGTTGACACGGCGCACATTCGCCTCGCTTGCCAACATCGCCGAGGCGGTCTCCAAACTTGCGAAGCAGGCAGTCTGACCATGAATGTCGCGAAAGCAATTGGCGTCGCCCCTGCCGGCATGCACAGTGACGCCCCAACGGCGCGCATGGCCCGTGTTGCCGAGGTTGCGGCCAAGGCGGCCGATTCCGTCGATCGCGACGCCCGTTTCCCCCACGAAGTCTTCGATGCATTGAAGCAGGAAAGCCTTCTTGGCGTGGCTGTGCCGATTGAATTCGGCGGCCAGGGAATGGGCCATGCCGCTGTTGCCGACCTGATCGTCCAGCTGGCGCAGGCCTGCGGTTCCAGTGCGATGATCTATGGCATGCACCAGATTCAGATTGCGAGCTTGGCCAGCCATGGGACTGGCAGCGAATGGCATTGTGCCTACATGCGTCGCATTGCCAGCGAGCAGCTGCTGATGGCATCCGCTACCTCCGAGGCGGGCATTGGTGGCGATCTTCGCAATTCTATCTGCGCGCTCAACGTCATCGATGGCCGCTTCTCGTTGACCAAGGACGCGACCGTGATTTCCTACGGCGCCTTTGCCGACGCCATCCTGGCCACAGCGCGCCGGGCACCGGACGCAGCCGGCACCGACCAGTCCATGATCGTCATACCCGCCGACGCCAACCGCACGCTGGAGCGCAAGTCCGTTTGGGACACGCTCGGCATGCGCGGCACCTGTTCCGACGGCTTTCTGCTGACCGCAACCGGCGATGCCGCGCAGATATTCACCAACCCGTTTTCGGAGATCGCTGCCCAATCAATGCTGGCGAGTTCGCACATCTATTGGGCAGCGACATGGTTTGGCATTGCGGCCGATGCCTTCGCGCGTGCCCAGGCCTTCGTCAAGCAAGCCGCCCGCAAGCAGCCAAACCTGACGCCGCCAGGCGCGCTCCGCCTGTCGGAGGCAGCCGCCAAGCTGCAGGAGATGAAGGGACATCTCGTTGCCGCCATCCGCCGTTTCGAGATCGCCGAACGCAATGAGGACGATCTCTCCTCGATAGGCTTTGCCGCTGAAATCAACGCGCTGAAGGTGGCCGCGAGCGAAAAGGCGGGCGAAATCGTGCGGCTCGCAATGCTGATCTGCGGCATCCTTGGCTATAAGAACGGCACTCCGTTCAGCGTCGGCCGGCATCTGCGCGACATCACTTCGGCTACAGTGATGATTTCGAACGACCGCATTCATGCGAACACGTCGACGCTGCTTCTGATGAGCCGCTTCGATGCCAGACTGGGAGGTTGAGATGGATACCGGGACATTCACCTCAAAGGACCTGCTCGACAAGCTGTTCGATAACGGCATCCTGTTTGAGACCGGCGTCGACGGCCTCTATGGCCGCTCCGGCATGTTCGAGGAAGTCATCGAACGTTTCGAGCGCCTGGTCACGCGCCTCGGCGCGGTCGACAAGCCTACCCGTATCCACTTTCCGCCAGGCATGAGCCGCGCGACGCTGGAAAAAAGCGGCTACATGAAAAGCTTTCCGCAGCTTGCCGGGTGCGTGCACTCGTTCATGGGCGACGAGCGCGGCCATGCCAAGCTGCTTGGCATGATGGATGCCGGCCAGGACTGGACCGAACTGCAGCAGCCAACGGAGTTGGCGCTGACGCCTGCCGCCTGCTATCCGCTTTATCCGACGGTCGCCGCACGCGGACCGGTTCCGATGGACGGTCTCCTGTTTGAACTCTCATCCTATTGTTTCCGGCATGAGCCATCGCAGGACCCGGCCCGCATGCAGCTTTTCCGAATGCGGGAATTCGTCTGCATCGGTACGGCCGATCATGTGCATGCGTTTCGCCAGAGCTGGCTTGAGCGTGGCAAGGCGATGATCGAGTCGCTGGAGTTGCCTTGTGAGCTGGATCTCGCCAACGACCCGTTCTTCGGCCGCGGCGGCAAGATGCTGGCCAACAACCAGCGCGACCAGGGGCTGAAGTTCGAGCTGCTGATACCGGTGAGCAGCCAGGAAAAGCCGACGGCCTGCCTGAGTTTCAACTATCACCAGGATCATTTCGGCCAGACCTGGGGATTGAAGTTCGCCGATGGCAGCCTGTGCCATTCGGCCTGCGTCGGCTTCGGCCTGGAACGTGTGGCGCTGGCGCTGTTTCGTCATCATGGCCCCCACGTTAATGCCTGGCCGCCGGCTGTCCGCGCGGTTCTCTGGGATGCCTGACATGAACGCCGTGATCCCCGGTCTCGACCCGGCGGGCTACAGGCCGCATGAATTGCACAGCGCCGAACGACGCTGGCCGCAGACAAATTGCTACGTCGACCTGTTGATTGAAGTCATGCATGCGACCGGCCATGACCCGGTGGCCGCGCTCGGCTTTACCCTTGCCCAGGATTTCGAAGGCGATCAGTTCACTTTCTTCAAGTTTCCGATCGCCGATCTGCAGCGGCTTGCGGGTCTCGATATCCAGGAACTGGCGATCTTCGACCGGCTGGAAACGCATGTTGCGACACAGATCGACCTCGGACGCCTGCCGCTGGTGGAAGTCGATGCTTTCTACCTGCCCGACACAAGGGGAATCACCTATCGCGCGGCCCATTCCAAGACGACCATCGGTATCAATGAGGTCGATCCGCGGACGCAGCGGATGGTCTATTTTCACAATGATGGTGTCTTCGCGCTGGGTGGTGAGGACTATGAAGGCATCTTCGGCGGCGCGGACCTTGCGAGGGCCGGCTCGTTGCCGCTGTTTCCCTACGCGGAGTTCGTGAAATTCGGCGTCACGCAGCCGCCGGAAGATATGGCACGAGCAGCCGCGACACTGCTCTCACATCACCTGTCACGCCGCCCGAAGCAGAATCCGTTGCGATCCTACGCTGCTGCGTTCGGCCGCCATGTCGAGATGCTGGTCCACCGCCCGCCGGAGTATTTTCATATCTACTCCTTCAACACGTTGCGGCAGCTAGGCGCGAATTTCGAGCTTCTCGGCAGCCATCTGGAGTGGCTCGGGAAAGATCGCCGCGAGGGTTTCGAGCAAGCGGCCAAGGCCGCCGGCGATATCGCCGAAGGCGCCAAGGTCATGCAGTTCAAACTCGCCAGGGCCATGGCGCGCGGGCGTTTCGATGGCCTGGAGGCAACGCTGGAACCGATGGCCAGCGCTTATGATGTTATCATCAACGTGCTTGACGCGCGCATGGCAACCCTGGCGGAGGCGGCCTGAACGGCGAGCGGAATTCGCCTGCCGTAGCCTGGATCAGATCCATGACGACAGTGATCTCCGTCGCCGATTCAGCTGAGTTGCTGGAAGCAGGATGGCAGCTTGCCCTGACGCCGGCTGGCGCATGGCGCGGGCCGAGCGATGCTGACCCTTCGGCAACATGGCTGAGCGCCACATGTCCTGGTACCGCGGCGGCGGCGCTCGAGGCGGGCGGCCTTTGGGATCGGCAAGCACCGATGCCATTGCACGACAAGGACATCTGGTATCGCTGTCGCCTTGAAGCCAGCGGGCCGGTGCGGCTTGTCTTCGAAGGCCTTGCGACGATTGCCGAAATCTACATCGACGATCGATTGGTCCTTGTCTCCACCTCCATGTTCGCGCCGTGTCAGACGTCGCTGACGCTGAAAGGCGGCGAAATGCTTGCCATCGCGTTTCGCAGTCTTGACGCCTATATGGACGGCCTCAAGGGTCCGCGGGCCCGCTGGAAGGCGCGCATGATTGACGATCAGCGCTTGCGGCTCGTTCGCACGACCCTGCTTGGCCACATGCCGGGCTGGTGCCCGGCCTTCGACGTCGTCGGCGCATGGCGGCCGGTTCTGCTGGTGCGCGAGAATTTGGCTTCGCGCGTCGCTAACGTCGACATGCGTTCCGATCTCGAAGGGACTACAGGCAAGCTCGATGTCGAGCTGACGCTCTTCACGCCGCTTGTCGGTGGCGAAACCGCCTTTATCAGCTGTGCCGGAAAAACCGCGACGCTCATCAGCGATGGCGAGAAGCTGAATGCGCGCCTTGACATCGCCAACGTCGCGGCTTGGTGGCCGCACAGCCATGGAACGCCGGATCTTCATGGTGTCAGCGCTACCATCGGGAGTAACGAGGTAAACCTCGGACGTGTCGGCTTTCGACGCCTGGAGCTGGATCGCGGCCGTGACGGGCGCGACTTTCGGCTGATCGTCAACGGCATCCCGGTCTTTTGTCGCGGCGCGGTTTGGACACCGTCGGACATAGTGTCCTTGGACGGGAGCGCGGCGCCGTTGGATGCCGCCTTGCGCCTGGCGAGTGATGCCGGTGTCAACATGCTGCGTGTCGCCGGCCCCTTCGTCTATGAATCCAACGCCTTTCATGCCCTGTGTGACGAACTCGGCATACTCGTCTGGCAGGATTTGATGCTGGCGAATTTCGACTATCCCGCCCGGGATGACGAATGGTGCGCTGCGCTGGCGGCGGAGGTAGAAGCATTGCTGCGACGATTGCGGCACTCGCCTTCGCTTGCTGTGATTTGCGGCGGCAGCGAAATCGCCCAGCAGGCGTCGATGATGGGAATTCCAGCGTCCATGGACCCGACGCCATGGTTCGACACGGTGGTGAGGCCGCTTGCGGGCGCCATTAGACCTGATCTCGTGCAGGTTGCTTCCTCGCCGCATGGCGGCAGCCTGCCCTTCACCGCTGAAGCCGGACCGGTGCATTATTACGGCGTGGGCGCTTATTGCCGGCCGCTGGAGGATGCACGCCGTGCCGAGGTCCGCTTCGCCAGCGAGTGTCTTGCCTTCGCCAACGTGCCGGATCAGGAGACGCTGGACGCCTTCCTGCCCGTTGCGCCCGTGCATGACCCACGCTGGAAAGCCGCGACACCGAGGGACGTTGGAGCGTCTTGGGATTTCGAGGATGTACGCGACCACTATCTGGAAAACGTCTTCGGCGTCGACGCCCGTGCGTTGAGGCTGCAGGACGGTGCACGCTACCTCGACCTCTCGCGTGCCGTGACGGCCGAGATTGTGGAGCGCACGATTGACGAATGGCGCCGACCGGCCTCGCCGACGGCGGGTGCACTGACTTTGTTCTGGAAAGATCTGGCCGTCGGCGCCGGCTGGGGCGCGATCGATGCGACCGGCCGGCCAAAATCGGTTTGGCATGCGATGAAGCGGGCCTTCCATCCGCTGCGCCTGATCCTTAGCGATGAAGGCTTGAACGGCCTCCATGTGCATGTGATCAACGATGGACCGGACTTGGTTGAAGGCAGGCTCACCCTGACCTGCCTGCGCTATGGTTTGACACCGGTCGTCACAGGCAAACGCGAGATCGCGGTTGCGGCGCATGATGCCGTGACGGTTTCGGCCTTCGAGCTGTTCGGTGCGTTCTTCGATATCTCTTACGCCTACCGCTTCGGTCCGGTTGCGCATGAGTTGAGCGTGGGGCAGTTTACGGATTCGCAGGGAACCCAGTTGGCGGAAGCCTTCCATGTTCTGCCCAATGTCATGACGAAACGGTGCGATGTCGGCCTTCGCGCCAGGATCGAACCTGGCAGCGATTGCTGGCGGCTTCGGCTCGCCTGCGACAGGGCCGCGTATTATGTCCATGTCGGCGGTCCCCATTATCGGGCCGAAGAGGATTATTTTCATCTGTTGCCTGGTCGCGAAAAAACAGTGCGGCTGGTCGCGCTGACGGGCGCACCGATGCCTACCGGGACCGTTACAGCCCTCAATGCGCAACGACCTGTTGTTTTCGACCTGACCGAGCCGTTCCCTAAAATGGGTGCAGCCAGGGGCATTTCGTGAGGCCGATCGTTTTCGAAAGGACTGTCGGCTGGGTTCACCCCGCAGGGGGCAGCCGGGGCGTGGTTATAGCGGGCGCGCACGGTTTCGAAGACCTTTGCAGCCGGCGTTTTCTCACATTGATGGCAAGGCGGTTGGCCCAAGCTGGTCTACCCGTTCTGCAATTCGACTATCCAGGCTGTGGAGATGCCACCGGCGATCACACCGAGCCCCATCGCGTGGCTGCCTGGGTGTCGAGCATCGAGACGGCGATAGGGCGGCTGAAAGCCGAAACCGGCGTAACCGATGTGCTGGTGATCGGCTTCCGTCTCGGTGCTCTCCTTGGTCCATCGGCCATAGTCGGACGGGATGACGTTGCCGGTCTGGCACTGCTTGCGCCGCCAATATCGGGCAAGGCCTATGTGCGCGAGATGGCAGGCCTGGCAAGAATGATCGACGCAGCCCTGCCGCCATACGGCACTGAGGTCGAGCCATTCGACGGCATCGAAACCGCCGGCTTCAGGATGAGCGCCGAGACGATCGCGGATCTGCGGACGCTTGAGTGGCGTGAACTCGCCGGTTCCTTGCGCCAGGATATTCTGCTTGTGACGACACAACCCGCCACGTCGCATTCGGCGCTCGCCGAAGGCGTGGCCGCAGCCGGTGGCAGCGCGCGGATCGAGACGTTTGCCGGTTTTGCCCGGCTGATGAGCAACCCGACCGCCAACGACATCCCGCAATCCACCCTTGAGATGGTCGTGAGGTGGGCAGTCGAGCGCCGAAAGCCCGTCGGCGCGGCTTCCCACGAGCCGGTGGCCACCGCGCCAGTGTTTCTGGCGGAGGGTGGATATAACGAATGGCCACTGGTGCTCGCGCCCGCGCCGGAGATTTGCGGCGTGCTGTGCATGCCTGCCCAGGCCAAGCCCCAGGGACAGGTCGCCCTTATCCTCAATGCCGGCGCGATACCGCATATCGGTTGGGCACGTGGCGCGGTCGACATGGCGCGTTCACTCGCCCGAGATGGCATAGCCTCGCTGAGGGTCGATCTGCCGGGCCTCGGCCAGAGCGGGACGCCGGACGAGAAGCGGCTGTTTCTCTACGATGAGCGGGGCCGCGATGACATGCTGCGTATTGTAAACTGGCTCGAGCAGCATGGATTTGATCAGGTCAGCGCGATCGGCACATGCGCCGGGGCCTATCAGGCGTTCCATGCCGCGCGTTTCGATCGCCGTATTGCCTCGCTGACCATGGTCAATCCATTGTGCTTCGCATGGAACAGTTCATATGCCCTGGACATGGAACTGTCGAAAGTCAGGGACAATGCGCGTGGCTCACTCAAACCAGAGGACGGCGCCGGCGGGGCGGATGTGGCTGAGCCGCATTCACACGGAACGGCCTTGAGATCACCGCGCTTGAAAGCGCTCCTGTCCAGACTTGGCGGGCGCGCCCTGCGCTTCGGCCTGGAATTGTCGAAATCCACGACGTCCAACTTTTGGCGCAGGCGCGGTTCGGGAAGCCAATCCGTGGAAACCTGGATGAAAAATCTGACCGCGCGTGGAACGCGCGTCTTGGTGGTAAGCGCCGAAAACGATCGGAGCCTGGATGAAATTGCCCGCCACTTCGGGCCGGACGGCGAGCGTTTGAGGCGCATGCAAGGTGTCACTCTCGTGCGTCTGGATGCCGCCGATCATACATTGACGCCGGCCCATGCACGCTCTCGGCTTGTCGAGCACGTCACACAGTTGTTAAGCCCCGCCGCCGATGGGCGGTAGGGACTTGGGGCCTGCTCGGCGGCCAATCGACAGCCGGCACTTTAATTCTTTATTTCCCAAACTGGCATACCAATTGGGAGAGGCTTTTTATCTTCATGGATATCGCGGAATGTCCAACGCGCGAAACACAGCCGCCAGGCCGGGTGAAAACTCAGATTTGCCACCGTCGAGCGAGAAAAAATTGAGATTGCTGTCCTTGATCACCAATTTGCTGCACAAGAGGAGCGGCAATCTAGCGGCTTCACAGACCGGCGTGATCTACGGGGATGACGATTTTGCCGGCTCGCCTGCCAGACTACGGCTCCTCGACCCACTGGAACTGGACTACTTTCCTCATGACAACGAGATATTCCAAGACAGGATGAGAATACCGCTGAAACAATCCACAGCATTCATGCCGAGCTCGCCGAACTGCACGCCAGCGTGGCCGAACTGATGCAATCTTCAAGCAACGGACAAGCTAAAATTGCAAGTCCAGCCTATGCCGGACGGGGATTTTCGAAGGGTGCTTCCACGGATTACGGCACGATTGAGGAACCGCATGCGGCCTCCCCTTGGGAGCATATCCGTCGCTGACCAGATGTAAGTCAGATCCCGGACTGAGACCTCGCCCTGACCGGCGTCTTCCCGATGAGGGTGGCTCCGGCATCGCGGCTGAGGGATATCCTGTAACCCGATATTAAGCATATCCGCGCATGGATTATTGGCGATATGCGCACGATGATTTTAGTGCGGTGGAGACGAGACTATGGCGACCTCCATGGGCGGCATTTCACGCGATCGATCTGCCGCCAGGCGAGCGCAGGTCGATACCTCGGTGGATTTGCTCGGCCTTGCCGATACGCTAATCCGCCGGCGCTGGATCGTTCTTTCGTTCACGCTGACCTTCGTCGCATTGGGACTGTTGGCGTTGTTCCTGATTTCGCCGCGGTATACAGCGACGTCGCGCATCCTTATCGACCCGCGTGAGCAGCGGGTCATGCAAAACGAGGTGGTGCAGCAAGGCTTCGGCTCCGACATGGCGCTGGTGGAAAGCCAGATCGAGGTGATCACCTCGGAAGCGGTGCTCAAGCGGGTTGTCCAGAGCAGCGGTCTTGCCAAGGATCCCGAATTCATATCCGCCATCAAAAGCGGGCAAGATCCCTCAGTCGTTGCGCTTGAAGCGCTGGCGCAAGCGACCAAGGTCGTGCGGCCCGAAAACACTTACGTGCTTCAGATCAGCGTCACCAGCAAAGAAGCCATCAAGTCGGCTCGTCTCGCGAACGCCGTGGCTGCCGCTTATTTGGGCTATCAGGCCGAAACGACTTCCGGTACCGCACGCGACGCCAGCACGTCGATCCGTGACCGCCTCGCACAATTGCAAAGCGAGTTGAATAGCTCGGAGGAAGAGGTCGAAGCCTTCAAGCGCGACCACAATGTTTCGGAATCGGACGGACGATTGCTCGGCGATCGCGAACTGACGGACCTTTCGGCTCGCCAGTCGGCTAGTGCTGCGCGAGTCAACGAAACAAAGGCCCGGTTCGAGGTTATGCAGGCCGCGCTGAAGACGCGCGGAGATGTCAGCACGGTCATCACCGGTACCGACAGCGCCATGGTCGACCTGCGCACCCAGCTTGGCGAGGCGCAGCGAAACCTGGCCGAGCTCCAGCAGATCCTCGGACCACGTCATCCGCGCGTCACGGCTGCCGAAGGGCAGGTTATGCAAGCTCGCGCGACAATCCGTGCGGAAAGTGAGCGGCTGGTGCAAGCCGCGCAAGACGACTATCGCGCAGCTGTTGACACCCTGAACAAGGTCACCGGAGACCTAAATGCCGCCAAGACAGCTTCCTTCGATACCAACCAGGATCTGATCAAACTGCGTGAACTTGAGCGCAAGGCGCAGTCCAGCAAGGTCGTCTACGAGGCGTTTATGGTCCGCGCCAAGGAAACCGCCGAGCAGGAAAATATTTCGCCGCCCAATGCCCGTATCATCGCTGAAGCGGCGGTTCCAAGTTCGTCCTCGTATCCACCTAAGTTGCCGCTGCTTATCGCCGCCGGACTGTTGGGCTTGTTCATAGGCGTCTTTGCCGCGATATTGCGGGATCTGGCTGCCGGCGCGCCCGCCGCGCGTCCTCAGGCTCAACCTTTGGAGCCTGCCAAGGCGGACATCACCGGCGGGCTTGTAACAGTCGTCTCCATCCATGATCCCGCCCTTGCCCGTCAGGCCGCGTTCGAGTTGGCGCGAGACGCAATGGCGGCCGACCAGAAGGTCATTTTCATCGATCTCGCGTCTGATGCACCTTCCGACATAGCCGGACTTGCAGAACTAGCAATTGGTGAATCCCCGGTCGCGAAAGCGATCCGGATCGGCCGTAAATCGGGACTTCAGATGCTCAACGCCGGGCGCAAGGATACTGTCGCGCGCCTGTCGCCCGGAAAAGTGGACGCGGTCCTTGGCGCGATAATTCAGGAATATGACCACATCGTTGTCAATGGAGGGACACTCGAGGCCAGCCCCGGTCCCATGGCCGATGTGATTGCCGGATATTCCAGCCGGTCGGTGCTGGCGGTGCGGGACGGTGTGTTTGGTCCACGCGAACGCCAGGCTTTAAATGCGTTGGCCGGCGATGGCGACATGGATGTTTCGGTGGTGTCGGTTGAGAAGGACGTGGCTATCGATCAGGCCGCATGAGGTTCCCCTGGCCAAGAAATTGCGTCGCGGCGAAAGGCATTCATCGGTCCGACGCGGCCACTGAAAGTCAATGACAATGGGATCAATAGAGTATCGGCTGAACGTGGCTGATTTCCCTCTAAAGGTGCAAGGCGACGCTGCGTCCTGGCGGCAGTTGGTCGATCCGCTCATTCTGCTGGCCACGGTACTTTTATTCTCCCTATCAAACTATGCGCTCGACTTTCTCGGCATCCCGTATGATTCATCGAGCGGGTCGATCGTCACCAAGATCCATCCGGCAACCTACACATTTGGCTTGGCGCTGGTCCTAGCGGTGCTCGCCAATCGAAACCCGGTCGGCTACGCGGTCTCCCTTCTCGTTCGTTGCGCCGGATCGACCAGCCTGCTCGCCGCTTGCCTGCTGCTCTGGTACTTCATCTCCCGTTACAAGCCCGATCAATCCGCCTCCTTCGTGATCGACGCGCTGATGGTCGCAGCCGTCATTACCATGCTGTTTTGCGACTCGGGCGAGAAGCTGCGGCTTTATGCTGCCCGTTGCCTTCACATGCTGATGGTCCTCAATTGCCTGATTGCGATCACCGAAGGCTTGACGTCGTGGCGACTGTTTCCCTTCATCATTGAGGATCGGGTCCAGACCTGGGATCATCGGGCCACGGCATTGCTTGGCCACCCGCTTGCCGGTGCGCTGGTCACTGGCGTCTACGCGGTGATCCTGATGACTGTGAAAGATGTTCGCGGGCTGAGCCCGCGCTGGCGCCTGCCCATCATACTCCTGTGCATGGCGACGATGCCGCTTCTCGGCGCCCGAACCTCGTTTGCTGTTGTCTATGGCGTGGCGGCGGTGATGGGCCTGCTCTTCATTTTGAAGCTGATGCGCGGCGGCGCGATTTCAGTGCGCGCATTGCTCGCCATTCTCGTTCTTGCACCGCTTGGCGTAGTCGCTGTCGCGGCAATGTACCAATTCGGCTATTTCGACAATTTCCTCGCGCGTTTTACCAATGACAGCGGCAGTGCGGCGACTCGCATTCAGTTGTTTCGCCTGTTCGACAATTTCGGGCTGCGCGAACTGCTCATCGGATTTAATCAGGACGAGCTGGAGACCAGTGTACGTATAAACGGCCTCAGCGAGGGTATCGAGAACGCGTGGGCTGGCCACCTGTTGCGCTATGGTCTCGTCTTCTCGTCGGTTCTGTGGCTGGGCATCTTGAGCTGGTTCATCGAGATGCTGCGGGTCGGCGGCCGTGGCGCGATCCTGCCGCTCTTTTTCGCATTGCTGATCAACTCCACCAGCGTCGGCATAAGCGCCAAGACGACGATGCTGACCATGCCGGCCGTGCTGATACTGGCCCTTGTGGCAAGGACCAGAGCAATTCCAGGAAGAGCAATTCCAGGAAAGGTGTGAGCGGTTTCCGTCCGGAATTGCTTACGGAACCACTTATCAGAAGCCGGTCGCAGCGGCCGGGCGGCGAGGGGAGCGCGCCGACCCCTCTGAGCGAAGCAGTCCGAGCCCGTATCCATCTCAAACGCGGCCGCACATATCCCTCAACGCAAGTCTGCTGCCTCCCAGCGGTGCCGAAGTTTACATTTGCGCGCCCGATGTTGCCGGGCCCAACAATCCTGTCGGATCGGTCTGGATCGATCTGTCCATTGAAAATTACGGGATTCACGGCACGCCCGAACGAGGCGCGAGTCCGGCGCTCAGCGCTTGATTGTGAAGTTCTACTTCATAGCTCATCGACGTTATCGCCAATAGTCGATCGCAGGGAGCGGCGGTACCTCTGCCGTGGAAATCTGGACTCGCGCCGCAATTCGAGAGCCTGCGACGTCGTCGATGCTCCAGATGCGCGACGGTCAAGAGAGAGACACACAATGGCAGACGCGACATTTTCCCGACGCGAGGTGCTCTTGGCAGGGGGCGCGCTGACAGTCGGCGCTACTCTCGCAAAGCCACTTAAAGCCGCTGCCGCTCAACTCGCCGTAGGCGGCCCAGAGCCGACGTCGTGGGTGGATCCGACGATGCCCGACGTTAGGCATCGCATGATCGAGACAAACGGCATCCGGCTGCACGTGGCCGAACAGGGGGAAGGTCCGCTTATCATCCTCTGTCACGGCTTTCCCGAATGCTGGTATTCTTGGCGGCACCAGCTTGGCGCGCTGGCGAACGCCGGGTTCCGTGCAGTAGCGCCCGACTTGCGCGGCTACGGGCGGAGCGACCGGCCGGAGGATGTGGAGGAATATACGATTCTCCATAACATCGGCGACGTGGTGGGCCTCCTCGACGCCCTGGACGCCAGACAAGCCGTGATCGCCGGCCACGACATCGGTGCCGCGATAGCATGGCAAACAGCGCTTCTGCGCCCCGATCGTTTCCGGGCTGTTGTCGCGCTCATCCCGCCGTTCCGCTCGCGAGGGTTCGGCGACTCCGGGCCGCCGACGACGCTGATGCCACACACCAAGGACGCCCTGTTTTATCAACTCTATTTCCAGACCCCGGAGGCTGAGGCGGCGCTCGAAGGCGACCTGCGTCGCACCTTCCGTTCCATGTTCTACTCGCTCTCGGGCGACAGCCCGCCACCGGCAGGCGCCGGGGGATTTGCCGCCGGAATGGTGCCCCGGAACGGAGATTTCCTGACCAATCCGGTGTCGTTGCCTTCCTGGGTCAGTGAGGCCGACATCGATATCTATGTCGAGGAATTCACGCGCAGCGGATTTCGCGGCCCTCTGAACTGGTGGCGCAACATCGATCACGGTTGGGAGCTCATGGCCGCGTTCAGCCAGGCGGTGGTGACTGTTCCGGCGCTCTACATTGCGGGCGAACACGACATGATCGTGGAGCTATTTCAACCGATCATCGCCAAACAGTCGGCAATGGTTCCCAAGCTCCGGCCCGCAGTCATGCTGCCGGGCTGCGGTCATTGGACCCAGCAAGAACGTGCGCCGCAGGTGAACGCCGCAATGATCGACTTCCTTCGGACCCTTTAGTCGAGGAAGGCTGCTCGGCCACCGAATGCAACGTTCGAGGCCGCCGGCGGATTGACGAACGAAACCAGCTTATAGGAGCTCACATGTCGCCGCAAACCGTGTTCCTAACCCATCTCGTCCTGGGGTATGTCCCGTGGCTGCTTTTCTTCGGCGCGTACATCTGGCCAAGGCTCAACGCGATGGATCACTTCGATGCGCAACGAGCTATTGCGGCCGTGCACAACTTCCGCGTCATCGGGCTTGCCTTTCTCCTTCCCGGCGTCGTCGGCCCCAACCTGCCTGGCGGCTTCGCCACGTTCGCGGCCTATGGCAACTTCGCGACCGGGGCGTTATCCATGCTGGCGCTGCTCGCGATCAGGATGCGTCCGCTGTTCTGGCTGTTCGTGCTCGCCTTCAACCTTGTTGGGGTGGCGGACATTGCCCTCGACTCCTACCACGCGGTCCAGGTCAATCTTCCTGCAGTCGCGGGCGAGCTCGGCGCCATGTACGCGTTCCTGATCATCTATATGCCGTTGCAGATGATCTCACATCTCACCGCATTCTATCTGCTCGCGCGTTCTCAGTTGAACACCGTTTCGTCCGGCGTCGGCGATGCGGCCGGGTCCTAGCGCTCTCCGCTTTCTGTGCTTCGTGATGGCTCGCCAACCCGCATCGCCGCGAAAGCCACTGTATAAGCTCATACCCGCGCGGGACTGGAAGGAGCATGGTGTCAAGATCGATGAAAGCAACCGCACTCGCAATCCTTCTGATTGTGACGACAGCCGCCGGCCTCGCGGTCGCATATCCCACGGCGGCCGCTGTAGCGTGCCCGAGCTGCCTGGGGTTCAAAAAGGCCTCGGGTCAAGTCTATGTCGAGGAGGGGATGACGCCTCAGCAGCAGGCAGCAGCGCTTGAGACAATCGCCATCGCTCGCGAACGGCTTCGCCAGTTCTACGGGGCGACAGAAAGTAATCCCGAGATCTTCGTCTGCGGTTACGACAATTGTTACCGCAAGATCGGCGGAGGCAAATCGCGCGGCATGGCTGTCCTCAATCTCGCGCTGTTCCTCTCGCCCGAAGGCGTGACCGTTACCATTGCATCACACGAGATGTCGCACATCGAACTTCATATCCGGATCGGGCTGATCAAGACTTTCCGTCGTGATGTGCCGCAATGGTTTGATGAGGGCGTTGCGGTCCTGGTTTCGGATGACGACCGCTACCTGAAGCCAGTATCATCGCCCGATCGTTGCCTGGTTGAACCGGATGGCGCGCTGCCGACGACGAGGAGCGCCTGGATTGAAAGTGCGGCATCGGCCAGCCTGTACGCGAAAGCTGCCTGCCGGGTAAGCAGGTGGATTGCAGATCACGGCGGCTCCCACGCCGTAACGCGGCTGTTAGAGAAAATCGTCGCGGGCGAATCCTTTGAGATGGCCTATTGATCGCCTTTTGCGCCCCTGCTGGAAGGTCACTGCCGGGATCAGCAGCAGACCGCCACCGCCTGCCGACAGCGTATTGAGGTCCAGGCCATAGAGCCCGCGCCGCAGAGCAATACCAGTTGGAGCCAGTCCATCGGGCAGAAAAAACGTGCCGCGCGCCTGGCCAATTCCGGTCAGCGGCTGCGAGTGACGATCAACCTTCGGGCGGTGCAGTCCGCTTAGGACCCGAGGGCGGCACTCGCCGATGATGGGTGCCGCCTTGCGCGTTCGCCAGGCGACAGGGCTGTTACCGGGCTTTGGCCGATGGTGCCGTCTTACCCTGAGTCACCGACGGCGGGGTCCTGAGTGAGGCACCGGTCTGCGTATCAGTGGCCGGTACGGTATGCTCGTCGCCCGACAGCGGACTGCCCTGGCCCGGCACGGCGTCGGCCGTCGGCGCACTGTTGTTTATGCCGTTCATGAACGGCTGGCTCGAGGTCGTCAGGCCGCCGGCCGACGTGGCGGTGAAAAGGTGATCGGCTGCCGACGCGGGGCCGGCAAGCAGCGAAAACGCCGCAATGACGATGAGAGTTCGCATAATGGATACTCCGATAACTGCCTGTCCGATGCCGGCCTTACGGTGGCAGGGACGGCCGTCCCTTCACGATCCCAACGCCGCGCTTCTCGCTGCGTTCCCGATAGTTTCGTTTTCGACGCAAAGAAATGTCTTTCACTGGTACACACCGGCGTGCGGCTGCAGAGCGAGCTCAGGCGCTTTGTGAGCGTGGATGGAGAGGCGTCCGGATTGCACGTTGAGTTGCCCGTGAGGTTGCGCCGGTCTTCACCGAGCAAGTCCGCTCCGCACGCCGCGCGGCTGCTTAGAACCCTCTCATCACGCGAGAGGTGGCGGGGCGTGTGCAAGACCGCTCCTGACCAGAGGCCGAACCTGGCGCGCACTTGCACGGGCAGGCGATCCATCACAGAAACCATATTCCCGCTTCGAACCGAACGCTTCGCCGCAAAATTCGCCGCGAAAGTCGGACGTATGTCGATCATGAACGACCGTGGTGCCGCTCCGAAAAAAATTCGGGCGACCTCTTGAACAAGAAAAACGCGATTCCCAGATCGTTTTCCGTCGAGGCTTCGGCTCGACATAGTTCGTCGCGGCGGCGCTGCCGCGACCCATGTTGCTTCACGGAGGATATGGCTATGAGAAGCTTTGATTATTCCCCTCTATACCGCACCACGGTCGGCTTCGACCGACTGTTCGACATGCTCGAAAACGGCGTGCGCTCCGACTGGCCTCCCTACAATATCGAGAAGAATGGCGACAACGATTATCGTATCACGATGGCCGTCGCCGGCTTCGGTGTTGACGAAGTCGAGCTTGTGCAGAACGGCCCTGAATTGTCCGTGACCGGACAGAGGAAGCCCGATCAGCAAAATCGGGAAATCCTCCATCGCGGCCTTGCGACAGGAAACTTCAAGCAGGTGTTCAAACTTGCGGACCACGTCAAGGTCAAGGCGGCCAATATCCATAATGGCCTGCTGTCGGTGGACCTGGTCCGCGAAGTGCCCGATGAACTCAAGCCTCGGCGCATCGAGATCGGCTCCGAAGCCAGAGCGGTTCCGCTTCAGGACAGCGGCAACAAGCAGTCCATAGATTCAGAGCCGCAACGCAAGGTGGCCTGATACCGGAACCTCAGTCTGTGGTCCGCCTCCCGGCTCGGCCGGGAGGCACAGATCGCGGAGAATGGAGATGAGATCGCAAGCTTACTGTTTTCATGAATCCAAACTGGCTGATCACGTTGCGGGATTCGCTGCCGTGCGTACGCCGGAGGACGTCCTGAAAGAAGAAATGACGATCGACGAAAAGAGGGCTTTGCTCGCCTTCTGGGCTTCGGACGCCAATGCGGTTCCGGACAATCCCGGCCTACGCCAATTGGACAGCGGTGCCATTGCGCAGTTCAGCGAGATTCTTCGTGCGCTCCACACCCTGGACGAGATCGGGCGCAAGCCGCCGGCCGGGCCACCGGTTGAACGCAGTCCGCCTTCAGACCGACGTCGCAACGAAGCCAGGCGGATACGGTACCCCTGGCGAGATGACGATGACGATGATCCGCCGCCGGTCCCCGCGTATGCCGGCGTTCCGCCCAGATGTGGGGATGGCGGCATGTTCGCGGAGCCTGAGCATGCCGTCTGGTGAAAACCTGAATCGGCAAACCAATTCGTTCAACCGAATGGAGGACTACATGGACGACAGGACGTTCGATCGACCGGTGTTGGTCAAGGATGGCCAGTTCATTCAAGAAATAGGAAGTCTTGAGGATGCCTTCGATTTCCTGGACGAGTGGCCGCGGGAGCGGCGGGGCCCGATTTTCGAAACGGCTTTCCGGGCTTGCCAGCGTGCTTACGATGGCCAGATACCACTGTCGGTCGCGCGCGATGCCGTCGCTGGCTTCGCGAGATCCGTCAAGATCCTGCAGGAGCCGCTTGCTCCGCTGCCCTGGATGAGTGGTACCAAATCAGGCCGCGGTGGGATAGCCGCCTAGCTGCGACAACGGCAGCGGCACTGCCCAGAGGTGTCGCTGCCGCAGCTCCGTACGGGTTAGCCGACCAGTCACAACCACGGCAAACCCACTACGTCATGTGTGGTGCCCGCGTAGAGTCTTTGGTGCCCTTCCCGAGAGATGGGTGACAGTTCATTCCGGATAGATGGGTTACACTTTCGGCCCTTTGCAAGGAGAGCAAGGTGCCTTGGAAGGAGTGTAACGTCATGGATGAGCGGCTGAAGTTCATCGCCCGGCTGCTGGACGGCGAGAAGATGGCCGTGCTTTGCCGGGAGTTCGATATCTCGCGCAAGACCGGCTACAAGATCCTCACGCGCTACAACGACAGCGGCCTGGAGGGGCTGACGGATC
>NZ_JAPYKP010000034.1:0-47086 GCF_037179725.1 Mesorhizobium sp. Cs1321R2N1
CGACATCGGCCTGCCGGCGAATGTCAGGGCGCTCGCGCCCGGAGTGCTCGGGTTGCCGCCGCTGCCGAAGATGGCGCTGCACCTGCATCAGAAGGATGCCGAGCTCGATCCGGTCGCGGCCCGGCTGGCCGACATCCTGCTGCAATCGGCGTTCGAGGCGCTGCCTGAGGGCGCCGAGACGAAAGAGAACCTGCTGAAAGTCGCTTAAGCGTTGCCGAGCCGAGCTTCAGCGCTTCTTCGCCCTGCCAGCGAAGGGGTTGTCCGAAGTGCGCAGCGCGATGCGGATCGGCACGCCCGGCATGTCGAAGGCTTCGCGCAGGCTGTTGGATAGATAGCGGACATAGCTTTGCGGCATCGCGTCCGGCCGCGAGCACTGGACCACGAAGCCCGGCGGCCGCGTCTTGGCCTGGGTGACGTATTTGACCTTCAGCCGGCGCCCGGCAACGGCGGGCGGCGGATGATGTGTCAGGATGGCTTCGAGCCAGCGGTTGAGCTTGCCGGTCGAAACACGGCTGTTCCAGACCTTGTGCGTCTTCAGCACCGCATCCATCAGCTTGTCGAGGCCGCGTCCGGTCTCGGCCGAGACCGGCACGGCCTGGATGCCGCGCGCCTGCGGCAGCAGCCGCTCGGTCTTCTCGCGCAGTTCGGCCAACAGCTCCTGCGGGTTGTCGATGAGGTCCCATTTGTTGAAGGCGATCACCGGTGCCCGGCCCTCGCGGATGATCAGGTCGGCGATCTGCAGATCCTGCTTCTCGAAGGGAATGGTGGCGTCGAGCACGATGATGACGATCTCGGCGAAACGGATCGCGCGCAAGCCATCCTGCACCGACATCACTTCCAGCTTCTCGTGGATCCTGGCCTTGCGGCGCATGCCGGCCGTGTCGAACAGTTTTATGCGGCGGCCGCGCCAGTCCCAGTCGACGGAGATGGAATCGCGGGTGATGCCGGCTTCCGGTCCGGTCAGCAGCCGCTCCTCGCCGATCAGTGCATTGATCAGCGTCGACTTGCCGGCGTTAGGACGGCCAACGACGGCGATGCGCATCGGCTTGGTGTCGTCATAGGCCGGCTCAGCATCCGGATCGGCGATGTCCTCGCCGATCAGCACTTCGTTGGCGGCGGCTTCTTCGTCTTCGCCGTCCTCGTCTTCACCGAAGGTGCGCGCCTGGCCAAGCGCCTCGATCACGGCGTCGCGCAGGTCGGGCATGCCCTGGCCGTGCTCGGCCGAAACCGGGATCGGCTCGCCAAGCCCGAGCTCCCAGGCTTCCAGCATGCCGCCTTGCGCGCCGCGCGCCTCGGCCTTGTTGGCAACGAGGACGACCGGTTTGCCGGATTTGCGCACGATCTCGGCAAAGGTCCTGTCATCCGGCAACAGGCCGGACTTGGCGTCGATGGTGAAGAAGATCAGATCCGCCTCGCGGATGGCGATTTCGGTCTGCGCGCGCATGCGTCCCGGCAAGGTCGAAGCGCCGGCATCCTCGAAGCCCGCTGTGTCGATGACATCGAAATGCAGATCGTAAAGCTTGGCGGCATGGACACGGCGGTCACGGGTAACGCCCGGCGTGTCGTCGACAAGCGCCAGCTTCCTGCCCACCAGCCGATTGAAAAGCGTCGATTTGCCGACGTTAGGTCTGCCTATGATGGCGACTTTGAAGGTCACGATGCACTGCCCGACCCGCGGATCAACTCGGACATCAAGGTCGCCCGCTCTCGCGTGTTGCGCGGGGCGCCGTCATCGGAGGCGATCTGGTCGAACAGCTTCAGGGCGTCCTGGGTTTTGCCTTCCTTCCAGGCGGCAAGCCCGAGCGCCTCGCGCGCGCTGTGGCGCAGCGTGTTGGTGTCCGATGTCAGCGCCTCGACGCGGCTCGACACGTCGGCGAAGGAGCCGTGATCGACGAGCAGGAGCGCCGCCCTCAGCCGCGCCATGTCGCGCAGACCCTGGGGAATAGCGGTGTCGGCGGCGACATCGTCGAAATCCTTGACGGCGGCATCGACGTCGCCCTTGTTGGCCTTGACGGTCGCGGCGCGCATGCGGGCGAGCAGCGGATAGGCGCCGTAGCCATCCTTCTCCAGCTGAACGAGCGCGGCCAGCGCGTCATCGTTCTTGCCGTCATTGGCAAGCTTCAGCGCCTGCGAGAAGGCATCGCCGGAGCGGTTGGCACGAGTCTCGTCCCAATAGCGATAGCCGACGAAGGCGGCGGTACCGAGCACCACCAGGATGGCAATCACAAGCAAGGCCGGGCCGAAACGGTCCCACAGCTTCTGCGCCTGTTCGCGACGCATCTCGTCATTGACTTCGCGGATAAAACTGTCGTCGGACATCAATCAAACCATTCCTGCCCCGGGCCGGGGCGGTTCATGAGCCCGCGTTTTAGCGAAATTTTGTCGGCATGGAAGGGGTTCGAGCGGAAAATCGGCTATTGCCGGGGCAAACCCACGAAAACCCCAATCGCACCGGCGCCACATTTGCGCGATAGCCGGCTTGCCGACCATCCGGAGCCCGTAAATTTGCCGATCCCTTGTTTGTCCCGCATTGTTGCGTTCTCGCTTGCCTCGTTCGTCACCGCCGGCGCGGCCCTGGCCGATCCGCCCGCGCCACCAGCACCGGCAAGGCCGAAGCAGGTCGTCATCATCTCCTTCGACAGCGCGCGCGACATCTCGCAGTGGAAGCGCAGCAGGGCGCTGGCCCAGCGCACCGGCGCGCATTTTACTTATTTCCTGTCCTGCGTCTTCCTCCTGTCGCCCGAGACACGCGGCCAATATACCGCGCCGGGCAAGAGCGCGGGCAAATCCAACATCGGCTTTGCCGTCTCCAGGCAGGAAGTGGCCGAGCGGCTGGAACAGATCGGCCTCGCTGCCCACGAGGGCCACGACATCGCCAGCCACGTCTGCGGCCATTTCGACGGCAAGGACTGGACCAAGGCCGACTGGCTGAAAGAGTTCGGCTCCTTCGAGCACATTCTCGAGAACGCCTATGCGATCAACGGCATTGCGCCCGAACCCGAGGGCTGGCGTGATTTCGCGCGGCATGCGGTGGTGGGTTTCCGGGCCCCGTATCTGTCGACAGGCAAAGCGCTTTACGAGGCACTGCCGGCGGCCGGCTATCAATTCGACGCCAGCGGCGTTTCAAAGGGCCCTGCCCTGCCGCCGACCGTCGGCGGCATCACCCGTTTTTCCCTACCGCTAATCCCGGAGGGACCGACATCGCGGCCGGTGATCGCCATGGACTACAATCTCTATATCCGGCATTCCGGCGGCTTCGAGCGGCCGAGCAAGGCCGGCGAGTTCGCCGACCGGACCTATCAGGCGTTTCGCGCTGCGTTCGACGCACAATATCAGGGCAAGCGCATTCCGCTGGAACTCGGCTTCCACTTCACGCTGATGAATGACGGCGCCTACTGGAACGCGCTGGAACGCTTTGCCGGCGAGGTCTGCGTCAAATCAGATGTCGAATGCATCAGTTTTCGCGACTATGTTTCGCGGCAGGATGGCGTCCAAAAGCAGGCCTCGGTTGGCGATTGAACCGCCAACCCGTCTGTCGTCAGAGCATCCTCAAGCCGGATCTTCGGCGCCGTGCCTTGCCAGGTAGCGCTGATCGATATCCGGCAGCGGCTCACCCAGCAGCGTCGCCTCGAAGGCGCGCAGGCGTTTGTGCACGGACTGCAGTTCGACGATGGTCGACCAGGAGGTGAGCAGGAATTGCAGCGAACCCGTCACCTTGCCGAAGGCATTGGAGATCTGGTTCAGCGCACCGAATGTTATCTTGTGCGCGACCAGCGACGGACCCAGGATCAACAGCGAGAAAATATTGTCGGCCTGCAGGTAGGTGTACCGGACGACGTTGAAATAGATGTAGTGGAAATAGAGCCTGAAATAATTGTGCCGGACATTCGCGAACAGCTCGGCGGTGGTAGCAGGTTGCGCCCTGTCCGCATGATCCTCGCCATAGACCAGTTCCTTGCGGTAAGCGGCTTCGACGCGCTGGTTGCGGAATTGCAGCCCCGGAAGCTTCATGCCGGCAATCATCACCGAGATCGTGCCGAACAGACACCAGGCAAGTGCCGCGACCACCAATGGCTGCGGGATCGCGCCGACGATCGGCAGTTCGCTGATATGGGCCTGCAACTGGATCATGACCGGCAGGAAGGCGATCAGGGTCATGATCGACTGAACGAAGCTGGAACCGAGATCCTCCATGATCTGAGAGAACCGCATCGTATCTTCCTGGATACGCTGCGAGGCGCCCTCGATATGGCGCAGCCTGCTCCAGTTCTCGATAAAGTAATTGTTCATGGCCGTGCGCCAGCGGAAGATCCAGTGGCTGACGATGAAGGCGTTGACCACCTGCACGTTCATGCCGACCAGCGCCAACCATGAGAAGTCGGCCAATCCGATATAAAACTCCGCGTTCGTCGACTTTCCGGTCCCCGACATCAACCCCTGTACATAGTCAAAGAACGGACCGTACCAGGCGTTGACGGCCACGCTGACCTGCACATTGAAATAGATGAAGAACAGGATGACCGCCGTCATCAGGATCGACCAGCGCTGCCATGGATGCGGCGAATACCAGCTCCAGAACGCATAGAAGATGGCCACGCACAGCGCGAAATAGAAATAAAACCAGATGAACGGTTTCGACGCCAGCACGGCGATACCGATGATGGGCGCCGCATCGGCGGCTGCCGGCGGAAGACCCACAAGCCCCCCCAATTGCTCCCCGCCGAAAAACCAGAACAGGATTGCCGCAAGGCTCCAGATGGCGGCCGAAGAGAAGAAGAGCTTCGGCTGCGGGAAGAAGGATACGAACACTGTGGCGAATTCCTCGATCTATGCGCAAATCAGGTGGGTTCGGCGGGCATAAAGTCACACATTAGGGGGAAAGAAAATGCCTGCCCGATCTCAGGCGCGGAGCAAGACGGCAAATCATGGCGATTTTGGCGCAGCCGACCATGTGACGGCGCCGGAGACGACCAGGACGGCCGCGGCGACGATGGAGGCGAGGAAGAAATCGCCCGACGCTTGCGCCAGAAGCCCGGCCGCGATCGGGCCGATGATCTGGCCAAGACCGAAGGAGGCGGTCATCAGGGCAAAGACGCGCCGGGGCGACCCTGACGCCTGCTGCCGCGCCGCCTGCAGACCAAGTGCCGTGATGGCAATGAAGGTGCCGCCGAGCAGCACGCCCCCAAGCAGCGGCCCCGTGCGCCCGCCGGCGGCGACGCTCGCGGTAACGCCGACAACTTCGACGAAGCATCCCAAGGCATAGGCGGCATAGAGCCCGATCCGCGCCGCTATCTTCTGCCACAGCCAGACCGAAGGGAAACCGGCAAGGCCGGCAACCATCCACACCACGGCCTCGAAGACGCGGCTGCCGCCGCCTTGCCGGACAATGGCGACGAGGAAGGTCGCCGTCACCACATAGCCGAAACCGAACAGGCCATAGGCGACGATCACCTTGATCAGCGACCGGTCTTTTGGCAGCGCCGGTTCAGGGAGGGCTTCGCCATTGGTGAGCGGACCCTGGTTCGCCAGCAGCGCCACGGCGACGAAGCCGCAAGCCGAAATCGCACCTGACCACAGCCAGCCCTGCGCCCAGCCGGCGTGATCCGTGACCAGTACGGCCATCATCGCCGCCGATATCGCGATGCCGAGGCCAACGCCGCCGAAATGCCAGGCCTGCAGGTCGCCGCGCCCGGCCGCAGCGATATGGCTGAAAACGATGCTGGCCATGAACACCATGACGAAGGCGCTCGCCAGACCGGCCAGAAAACGGATGGCGAGAAAGGCGACCATGGTGTCGGTCAACCCCATCAGGGCGGCCAGCATGGCGCTGGCACCGAGGGCGACGAGCATCAGCAAACGCTCGCGTCCATGCGCCCAGTTGCCCGCCGCCGCCAACGCGCCGACGAGGTAGCCGAGATAGTTGGCCGAGGCGATCCAGCCGGCATCGGCCGGCGACAGATGCAGTTCCTCCATCATGCCGGGCAGGATCGGCGTGTAGACGAAGCGGCCGATGCCCATGGCGACGGCCATGGCGATCATGCCGGCGAAGGCGTAACGCAGCGCTGTCGATTGGGGCGAAGTCATTGCAGTGCACAATAAATGTGCGGGCGGGTGAAACAATCCGCCTTATGTTGGGCCAGGGCCCTGATCGCACGCTCAGCAGCGCCCGCCGAAACCGGCGCTCAGTGAAACGGTCTCATGCACGGTCCGGCGCGCGGTCAAGCGGAACGGCACATCACCGAGCTCGCGCTCCGACATAGCGTCAAGCGCCGGATGCGCAAGCGGGTCGGTCAACCACCTCAGCGTATCGATGTCGCAGCGCGTATCGTCGGAAGAAGTGGCGGCGAACAGGACCTTCAGCGACGACAATATCCTCAACATTTCCGGCTCCCGGGAGGTTCTCCCATCGATAAAGTCAGCCGTTTCGGCGAGTCTTTCAATTGAGATTTCGGCCGGATCGGTTTAGAAAATCTCAAATGGTCATGCTCAACCGCGTTCATCTCAACGGCCTTCGCGCCGTGGAAACCGTCGCCCGTCTCGGTTCGCTCGCGAGCGCCGCCGGCGAACTCAATGTTTCCGTCAGTGCCGTCAGCCAGCAGATCAGCCGCACCGAAAAACAGCTCGGCCAGGCACTGTTCGAGCGCACGACGAGCGGTCTCGTGCTGACCGAATTCGGCGCCGTCCTCGCGGCCCGCCTTGGCGCTGGATTTCGCGAGCTTGCCCAGGCCGTGGCACTGGCCGACGAGGCGACCCAATGCACATTGGTCGTTTCGGCGGCACCGGCCTTCGCCTCCAAATGGCTGTTGCCACGGCTGTCGCGGCACTTCGACCGGCATCCCAACGTATTGTTGCGCATCGATGCCTCGGTGCGGCTGGCCAATCTCGATCGCTCGGACGTCGACATCGCCATCCGTCTTGGCGACGGCAAATGGCCGGGCGGAAAGGCGGAGCTGCTTTTGGCGCAGGAAGTCTTCCCGGTCTGCGCGCCTGGCATTGCAAGAAAACTGAAGTCGATCGGCGACCTGGCGCAGACCTGCGCCATCACCGACGAGCGGGCGATGATCAACTGGGAAAGCTGGTTCGCGGCCGCCGGCGTTCAACCCGTCACCTTCCAGAAAGGCGCGCGCTTCACCGACCCGATGCTGTGCCTGGAATCAGCAATCGCCGGCCATGGCGTGATGCTGGGCTGGCAATTGCTGACGGCCGATGCGCTGGCCGACGGGCGGCTGGTGGCACCGTTCGGAATCCGCGCCCAGAGCGGACTCGGCTACTGGCTGGTGACCTCCACCACCAAGGCCGAGAGCCGCAAGGTCCGGGACTTCAAAATCTGGATCAAGGAAGAGATCGCGGCGACGATGGCGCAGTTCGGATCGTCGGTCGGGGGGCCCAGCGGCGCGATCGTGGTGGAAAGCAACGCGGCACCGGTCTATGTTCAATCAGACATCCCACTACGACAGGCAGGATCATGACCACACATTCGCGCGGCGTTTCCGCAACGATCGACCCGGTGAAGCTCGACAGGCTGGCGGAGGTCGCCATCAAGGTCGGGCTGCAATTGCAGCCCGGACAGGATTTGGTGCTGACATCGTCGATCGCGGCACTACCGCTAACCAGGCGCATCGTCGAGCATGCCTACAAGGCCGGCGCGGGGCTGGTGACGCCGATCTTCAACGATGACGAGATGACGCTGGCGCGCTACCGTTTTGGCGCCGACGCCGGCTTCGACCGCGCCGCCGGCTGGCTCTATGAAGGCATGGCGAAGGCCTTTTCCAACAATGCGGCCAGGCTTGCCGTACGCGGCGAGGATCCGTCGCTGCTGTCGGCGCAGGACCCGGCGAAGGTGGCGCGCGCCAACAAGGCCAATTCGATGGCCTACCAGCCGGCGCTGGAGAAGATCACCGGCTTCGACATCAACTGGAACATCGTCGCCTATCCGGATCTGGCCTGGGCAAAACAGGTGTTTCCGGGCGAGCCCGACGATGTCGCCGTGGCGAAGCTGGCGGACGCCATCTTCTCCGCTTCGCGCGTCGACGTCGAGGATCCGATCGGCAACTGGAAGGCGCATAACGCAGCGTTAGCCGAGCGCACCAAATGGCTGAACGAGCATAACTTCCATTCGCTGCATTTTGCCGGACCGGGCACCGACCTGACGGTCGGGCTGGCGGATGGCCATGAGTGGATGGGCGGCGCCTCGACCGCCAAGAACGGCATCACCTGCAATCCCAACATCCCGACCGAGGAGGTCTTCACCACGCCGCATGCGAGGCGGGTCGAGGGCCATGTCTCTTCGACCAAGCCGCTGTCCTACCAGGGCACGCTGATCGACGACATCTCGGTGCGCTTCGAGGAAGGCAGGATCGTCGACGCCAAGGCTTCGAAAGGCGAGGACGTGCTGAAGAAAGTGCTCGACACCGACGAAGGCGCGCGCCGCCTCGGCGAGGTGGCACTGGTGCCGCATTCCTCGCCGATCTCGGCCAGCGGCCTGTTGTTCTTCAACACGCTGTTCGATGAAAACGCCGCCTGCCATATCGCGCTCGGCCAGTGCTATTCGAAGTGCTTCGTCGACGGCGCCTCGCTCAGCCAGGACGAAATCGCGGCGCGCGGCGGCAACAAGAGCTTCATCCACATCGACTGGATGATCGGGTCGGACAAGATCGACATTGACGGCGTCGCCAGGGATGGCAGCCGCGTGCCGGTGATGCGCAAGGGCGAGTGGGCCCAAGGGCTGTAGCCAGCGGAGGTGTGATGGCCTTCGACATCGCGGTCAAGCGCGTCTATGAAGCACCCGGGAAGGACGATGGCCAGCGGGTGCTGGTGGATCGGATATGGCCGCGCGGCGTCGCCAAGAAGGATGCGGCGCTGGCGCTGTGGCTCAAGGAGATCGCGCCGAGCGACGAACTGCGCAAATGGTTCGGGCATGAGCCGGCGCGCTGGGCGGAATTCCAGAAGCGGTATCGTGGCGAGCTGGATGGGAATGAAAAGGCGGTGGCGCAATTGCGCGCCCTGCTCGGCGACGGCAAGGTGACGCTGCTCTATGGCGCCCACGACGAAGCGCATAACAACGCCGTGGCGCTGGCGGGGTATTTGCGAGCCCACGCATAACATCGAGGCGCCGGCGGGACAGAGGGGGCGCGAAGGATCGCGGCGGGGGTGAGAGTCGGTTCTACTTCCCGCCCACCGCCCCTTCATAAACATCCGGCTTGAACCCGACGAGGATACTGTCGCCGACTTCCAGCACCGGACGCTTGATCATCGTCGGCCTGGCCAGCATCAGCGCTTTCGCCTTCTTCTCGTCGAGGCCTTGCCTGTCCGCCTCCGGCAGTTCGCGAAATGTCGTGCTGCCCTTGTTGAGCAGCTTTTCCCAACCGACCTTGCCGACCCAGCCATTCAACCTGTCTGCCTCGATCCCTTCCGCGCGATAGTCGTGGAACCGATAGGCAACGTCATGGCTCTCCAGCCAGACGCGCGCCTTCCTGATCGTGTCGCAGGTGGTGATGCCGTACATGGTGATCGTCAAAGCGTGGTCCTCTGGCTGACAGTCGAATCCGCCCACAGCCTAAAACCGCCCTTCCCGCTTTGCCAGCAAATCGTAGGCGCGAAGTGGGCCGGAACCGATCGTTCCGGCCCGGTAGCTCAATAGTAGAATCGCTCTTCGGTGATCTTGCCGTTCTTGACCGTGTAAAGGCCGACCTCATCCATGGTGACACGCTGGCCCGTGGCCTTGGGCGTTATGTCAAACGTGAAGCGCACCGCGAACTGGTCACCATTGACATAGGGACCCTCGACCGAGCCGCCATGGACTTCGTTGTTCTCTTGCCACCACCGGCTCTTCTCCTTGAGAGCCGCTTTGCCGTGGCTGACGGCCATCGGCCCCTCCATGGCTTCGTAGCTGGCGATATCGTCGGCATTGTACTTCTCGGCAGCGCCTTCATTGTCGCCCTGCTTGAGAAGCTCGGTGAAATCCTTGGCAATTTCCGCTGTGGTCATTTGTGTTCCTCCTGTTCAGACCCATTGCAAAATAGGGAACCGCCTGCTGGCCGACCATTGCCGGACCGTTCGATAGCTGACATGGCGCTGTCAGGATGGGTGCGCGCGGGCACGATGACCAACCCCTAGATCGCGGGCCGGGCATCGTCCTTGCCGTTCAGTTCCCAACGCCCGTGCACTCTGTAGGCACGCTTCCGAATAAGACTGTGGACCAGCACAAAATCCCGTACAGTCCAGCCGACCGGATCGATTGATCGTTCGCGTATCCTGGGAACACGCACTTCGTCGCGAAGCAATGTGAGGTGCGGTTCGATGGATTTCGTAACGAAAGGCTTCAGCGGACTGTCGGAAATCACCGCGGTGAGATCACGCCAGAACGTCTGCAGCGCCGGATTGCCGTCGCTGCTACGCAGAACCAGAGCACCACCACCAAAAGCCGCCAACCGATTGAAGGAAACCTCGAAAGGTTTTGCAACGATCATCGAGCCTATATGCCGCGCGATTTCAACCAGCTCTTCTGGAAATTCATGATGGTCGCCGAGACCGACGAGCGAGATATGGATGTGCTTTTCCGGAACGAACCGACCCTGTAGTTCGAACTCTCCACTTAAGGCGACAGCCTTTCGCGCGACCATGGCCGCGGTCGCACTCTCAGCAAGGATAGCGAAGAATATTCGATTATGAAAATGTCGCTCGGCCTCCTCCCATCGGAAAAAGGTCTGGCCGTTCCTTGCTGTCCCGAATGCAGGCTGCCCACTCACAACTGATCTCGTCCGGCACTTGTATCCGATCGCCCAATCTAGAACAAAACAGGAACAAATTCAAGTATGGAATGCCGTAGGTCGAAGCGTCGTCGCCGCAGTCGCAAATCGGTCTCTCACAGACAACGCGGCAAGTGGACCACCCAAAGGGGGATAGACCTTTGGCAGGAATCCGGTGAAAGTGCCGCGCCAATCCGGCAAACCGCAGCGATGACCGAGGACCGCCCGCATGACCAACCCGACACATCTGCCCGCAGAAGGCCTGTTTGTCGGGCGCGCCAGGAGCGGCGATGTCTCGCATCCCATGGTGGTTGTCGTGCGTGACGGGACCGTCTTCGACATCACGTCGAGCGCGGCGCCCACGGTGCGCGACGTTTGCGAATTGGCTGATCCGGCCGGCCATGTGCGTTCGGCCAAGGGCACGCCGGTCGGCCTGCTCGACGACATCGCGGCCAACAGTTTCGAAGCCACGCGCGATCCGGCAAAACCCTTTCTGCTGTCTCCGGTCGACCTGCAGGCGATCAAGGCATCCGGCGTCACTTTCGTCGTTAGCCTGCTCGAACGGGTGATCGAGGAACAGGCGCGCGGCTCGGCGGAAAAGGCCGACGCTATCCGCGCCGACATTGCCGGCCTGATCGGCCATGACTTGTCGAAGCTCAAGCCCGGTTCGCCCGAGGCGATGGAAATCAAGGCCAAGCTGATTTCGCGCGGCGCCTGGTCGCAATATCTGGAAGTGGGCATTGGGCCCGATGCCGAGATCTTCACCAAGTGCCAGCCCATGGCCTCGGTCGGCTTCGGCGCCGATGTCGGCCTCCACCCGGTGTCGACCTGGAACAATCCGGAGCCGGAGATCGCCATGATCGCCGCCTCAAGCGGCAGGATCGTCGGCGCTACCATCGGCAACGATGTCAATCTGCGCGACGTCGAAGGGCGCTCGGCGCTGCTGCTCGGCAAGGCCAAGGACAACAACGCCTCGGCCTCGCTTGGCCCTTTCATCCGGTTGTTCGACGACACGTTCTCCATCGCCGATGTGAAGCAGGCCGTCGTGCGCCTGAAGGTCGAGGGCGAGGACGGATTTTCGCTGGAGGGCGCAAGCTCGATGGCCGAGATCAGCCGTTCGCCGGAGGAGCTGGTTGCGGCGGCCATGGGGCCGCACCACCAGTATCCGGACGGGCTGGCGCTCTATCTCGGCACGATGTTCGTGCCGTCGAAGGATCGCGGCGAAAAGGGCAAAGGGTTCACGCACAAGGTCGGCGACATCGTCACCATCTCGTCGGAAAAATTCGGCGCGCTGGTCAACCGCGTGCGGCTGTCGCCCGATTGCCCGCACTGGACCTACGGCGCCAGCCATTTGATGCGTGACCTCGCCAAGGCCGGCCTGCTCTAACCGGCTCTTCGGGGGCTTTCGCCCCAAGTGACCGCCCAAACTGGCCAGGACAGTCCGCCCGGCTGAGCCTCGGCGACAATCATTCGGCTGCCTGGAAAAAATCATCCCAACTGATGCGATCTGATGGGGTCGTTGATGGCGCCCCGTCAGGCGCCAACTACATCTGCAGATGGAGGCTTGCCATCCGTCGAAAAAGGGAATGCTCTTAGGCATCCGAGCGGCGCTGGCAAAAGACGCAATCCGGCTGAAGCCGGAACAAGGGACGGATCATCTTCAACCGGGAGGAAATCAAATGCTGACGAGATTAAGACTTGTGCTCTACGGCCTGCTGATCGCGCTGACGGTCATTCCGGCAGCCGCGCAGGCCAAGACGTTCTACTGGATTTCACATGGCGGACCGGCCGACCCAGTCTGGACCTACTTCCTCGCCGGCGCCAAGCAATGGGCCAAGGACACCGGCAACACCGTCAACACCTCGTTCCACAATGGAGACGTCGCCTCGCAGCAGGAAGCGGTGCGCGCCGCCCTTTCGGCCAAGGCCGACGGCATCGTCACCACCAGCCCCGACCCGGGCAGCCTTGTCGAGATCGTCAAGGAAGCGCGCGCGGCCAACGTCCCGATCATCAACTTCAACACGCCCGATCCCAAGGCCAATTTCAACGCCTATGTCGGCGGCGACAACGTCACCTTCGGCAAGCATTGGGCGCAGTACCTGGTCGACAAGGGCCTGGTGAAGAAGGGCGACTTCGTCTGGATGCCGGTCGAGATTCCCGGCGCCACCTACGGCGTGCAGGAAGAGGAAGGCATCAAGAGCGTCTTCGGACCGCTCGGCATCACTTATGAAGTGACCGAAGCGACGCTCGACCAGGCCGAGGTGATCAACCGCATGGTCGACTACCTCACCGCCCATAAGGGCAAGGTCAAAGCCATCATCGGCCTGGGCGACCTGGTCACCGGTTCGATCAAGCGCGTGTTCGACCAGGTCGGTGTCAAGCCGGGCGAAATCCCGGTCGTCGGCTGGGGCAACTCGCTCGACACCACCCAGGAAGTGCTGAACGGCTATGTCAATGCCGGCCAGTGGCAGGACCCGCAGGCGACCAGCTATGTGGCGCTGTCGCTCGCCAACATGGCGGCCAGCGGCATTCCTCCGGGCTTCAACGTCATCACCGGCGCGCTCTACGAGAAGGACACCGCGGCGGTCTACGACAAGATCCTGTCCGGCAAATAATCCGCGATTGCTGGCGCCGCGCATCTCGTGCGGCGCCAGATACCTTCATGGCCGCGGTATGTCCACCCGATGCGGTGGTGGTCGCGGCCCGTTCCAACCATGTCGCGGGTTCCCAGTGGAAAATCATTCGCTCACTCAACGCCTGATCGCGCGGCCGGAATTCGGACCCTTCGTTCTGCTCATCGTCGAGATCGCCGTTTTCTGGGGTTTCAACCACGACTTCCTGTCACCGCAGAACATCTCCAACACGCTGGCCTTCACAGTCGAACTCGGCCTGATCGCGCTGGCGATGACGCTGCTGATGACGTCGGGCGAATTCGACCTTTCCGTCGGATCCCTGTTCGGCTTCTCGCCTGTGCTGATGTGGACGCTGTTCAATGCCGGCGTCACCTCGCTGGAGATGGGCTTCGTCGTCGCGCTGGTGGTTGCCGCCTTGATCGGCCTGGTCAATGGCTGGTTCGTCACGCAGCTCAAGATCCCGTCCTTCCTGGTGACGCTCGGCATGCTCCTGGTGGTGCGCGGCAGCGCGCTTTTCATCACCGACGGGTTTCCGCAGCGCACCTGGAGCGCCGAGGGCAGCTGGCTGGCGGAGGCGCTGGTCGGCGACTTCTTCATCGGGCCGTTCCGCATCTACATGTCGCTCTTCTGGTTCATCGCCGCGGCGATCGCGCTCGGCTATGTCTTGACGCAAAGCCGGACCGGCAACTGGATCCAGGCGGCGGGCGGCAATCCCAACGCGGCGCGCGCCCGCGGCGTCAATGTCAACGGCGTCAAGGTCGGTCTGTTCGTCCTGTCGTCGCTCATGGCCTCGCTTGCCGGCGTCATCTCCTCGCTGCGCACATCCGCCGCCAACCCCAACAGCGGCACCGGCTATGAGCTCGAGGTGATCGCCATGGTGGTGATCGGCGGAACGGCGCTGACCGGCGGGCGCGGCACCATCATCGGCACCGTGCTCGGCATCCTGATCCTGCGCGTGATGCGCAACGGCATCGTGCTGATCGGCGTGCCCGGCCTTGCCTACAACATCTTCATCGGCGCGATCATCCTTGGCATGATGGCGTTGCATTCATGGCTGGAACGCCGGCACCAGGCGGGGACTTGAATCATGGCCGAGCCACTGATCCGCATGCAGAACATCCGCAAATCCTATGGCCGCGTGCAGGCGCTGGTGGACGCCAATTTCCATGTCAACGAGCGTGAGATCGTCGGCCTGCTGGGCGACAATGGCGCCGGCAAATCGACGCTGATCAAGGTTCTCTCCGGCGCGGTGCCGCTGACCAGCGGCGACATCTTCATCCGCGGCAAGAAGGTCACCTTGCGCAGCACCAGCGACGCCATCGCCCAGGGCATCGAGACCATCTACCAGGACTCCGCCCTGGTCACGCAATTGTCGATCGCGCGCAACCTGTTCCTGGGGCGTGAACCGATCAAGCCGCCGCGCTTCCTCAACCGCATGGACCAGGAGGCCATGAACACGGTCGCCCGCGACCTGCTCAAACAGGTCGGCATCTCCAAGAACATCCCGCCGACGACGCCGATCGGCTCGCTCTCCGGCGGCGAGCGCCAGGCGGTCGCGATCGCGCGCGCCATGCATTTCGACAGCGACCTGATCATTCTCGACGAGCCGACCAACAATCTCGGCGTCGCGGAGACGCAAGGCGTGCTGAGCTTCGTGCGCAACGCCCGCGATTCCGGCCACTCCTGCATCTTCATCGCGCACAACATCCACCATGTCTTCCAGGTGGTCGACCGCATCGTCGTCATGCGCAGGGGCAAGGTGGTCGCCGACGACATCGATCCGAAGACGACGACCGTGACTGAAGTCGAGCGCATCATCACCGGCATGTCGGACAAGGACATTCGCGACGCTCTCGCCGACGGCAAGCCGGGGCACTGAGGGGCATCGACGCATAGGGTCGCGGTATGAAGGCCACCGTCTCCGACATCGCCAGGAACTGCGGGCTGTCGACCGCAACGGTCGACAGGGTGCTCAACAATCGGCCCGGAGCGAGTGCCGCCAACCGGCAACGCGTCATGGAGGCCGCCAAGCAGCTCGGCTATCTGCCGGTCGCGGACCAGGTGACGCTTCCCTCGAAACCCGCAAACCTCGAATTCTTCCTGCCGATCGGCAGCAACGCCTTCATGCAGGACCTGGCAAAGCATATCGAGGACTACGCATCGCGCCTGCCGCTTGTGGCGTCCTGCCGGATCCACAATCTTGCCGGCATCTCGCCCAATGCCCTGCAGGCAGCGGTCGAAAAGCTGTCGCTGCGCGCCAACGGCGTCGGTGTCATCGCGGTCGATCACCCCAGGACACGCAATATCCTGCGCGACATGGTCGAGGCCGGCATCCGCCTGGTGACGCTGGTGTCCGATATTCCGGCCGCACCCCGCTCGGCCTATGTCGGAATCGACAACCGGGTAGCCGGACGGACGGCGGCACTTTTGATGGGACGCTTGCTGGGCGACCGCGAGGGGCAGCTGGCGATGGTCGTCGGCTCGCGCTCCTATCGCGGCCATGAAGAGCGCGAGATGGGCTTCCGCTCCGTGCTTGGCGAGGAGTTTCCCAATCTCACTGTCAGCAGCGCCGTCGAGATCAACGACGAGCCCGATGCCAGCTATGCGGAAACCATGAAGGCGTTGCGCAACGAACCGGAACTGCTCGGCATCTATTGCGTCGGCGCCGGGCGCTCCGGCATTGCCAAGGCGATCCGCGAAGCCAGGCCCAACCGCAAGCCGGTGTTCATCTGCCACGACCTGACAAGGGAGACACGCGGCTATCTCGTCGACGACCTCGCCGACGTCGTCATCGATCAGAACGCCAGGCTGATCGCGGAGCAGTCGGTGATCCAACTGCTCGGCTCGATCGCATCGTCGGCGCCTTATCTCACGCGCAAATTCATCGAGCCGCGACTGATTTTCAGGGAAAACGTGCCGGTGCAGTGAGGTCGCATTTACCGAATTCACGCGGCGCCACGGCAAATCTGCACAGCAGCTATGCACAATTCATTGTTGCCGAATCATTGGGCAATTCGTAGTTTCTGGTTGTCGGCCATCTACTCCTCCCAGATGCGATGCCGACCCTGAATGGGGTGCACCTCCTCCCGCACCACATTCGAAATCGAGCCCGCTGCCACCTCCTCCCGGCAGCGGGCTTTTTTCGTTCTGATCCGCAGCAATTACGACGCCGCCGCGCCAAAAGCGTGCGGTCCGGTCCGTCCGGGTCACGCAATCGCATAGACGTTGGCAGTCCGGCAGACGTCAGCCTGCCGCAGGGGCCCTGAAGGAAACGATCAACCCTTCGGCCATACGCACGAACTGCGTGCTCGGGCCCTCGGCACCGACGGTCTGCACGCTGACGCGCGCACCTTCAAACAGCAGCGACAGCGTATCGGCGAGAAGTTCGGCCTGACCGATTCCGGCATCCCGGCAGAGCCCGACCAGGCGTTCGCGCTGGGCTTCCTTGAGTTCCTTGATCACGCGCCTTGCCGGGTGATCGGGTTCGGTCAGTTCGGCGGCGGCGTTGGCCATATCGCAGCCGCGGCCGTCGGTGTTGAGCATGGCAGCGGCCTTGCGGACCCAGGCATGAAGCTGGGCGAGTTTGTCGCCCGGATGCTCGGCCTCGAACGTTTCCCACATCGCGCCGGCTTTCAACGCATTGGCGCGCAGGCATTCGACGATCAGTTCGTCCTTGGATTCGAAGTGACGATAGAGCGTCATCTTGTTCGTGCCGGCAGCCTCGGTGATGGCGTCGACGCCGACGCCTTTGATGCCGTGCTTGTGGAACATGTCACGCGCCGTCTCCAGGATCCGATCCCGGGGACGAGAGCGCTCCACGACGCCGTCTGTCATCATGATCTCCTTTTCGTTTCCAAAAAATCCTCGGCCACCTCTTGACTGGGGTGTTACCGGTCTGTAACTTCCAGAATGTTACTTACTGGTAACACCTATAACGTCCGTCGTCAATAACAAGGTCGTGAACTGGTCCTACCAGATCGAGATGGACGAAGACTGCCAATCATGCGGCTTCGGCCGGTGAAGAGATGAAAAACGGTTCGCGAGCATAGGCTGCGAATCGACAGACAAGGAGCCGGCCAATGCCACAGCGCCGCGATCTTACCATAGATGAGGCCGTCCGGGATCCGATGATCCGGCTGGTGATGAAAGCAGATGGGGTCGACCCCCGCGCCTTCGAGAACATGTTGCGCTCGCTCGCCGATGGGCAGCGTCGCGAGGTGCCGTTGCTGCGTTCACGGGAAGGGTCCCGTAACGGGCACGGCCAATTGTCCAGGGTCGCCAGCGCCTTCGGGCGGGCAAGAGCGGCCGGAGAGGCGTGTGTGTCGTGGTAAACTTCTTCATCCATCGTCCGATCTTCGCCTCGGCCATCGCCATTATCATGGTGCTCGCCGGGACGATTTGTTATTTCCTGCTGCCCGTTTCGCAGTTTCCCGACATCACACCGCCTCAGGTCGTGGTCAGCGCCCACTATCCGGGCGCCAGCGCGCAAGTGGTGGCAGACACGGTGACGACGCCGCTGGAGCAGCAGATCAACGGCGTGCAAGGCATGACCTACATGTCGTCGACGAGTTCCAATGACGGCTCGTCGACCATCACCATCACCTTCGATGTCGGCTATTCCTTGAGCACTGCCGCCGTCGACGTGCAGAACCGCGTTTCCCAGGCGGCCTCGTCGCTGCCGGCGATCGTCAACCAGGGCGGCGTGACGATCAAGAAGCAGAACCCGAACTTCGTCCTGATCGTCAACCTGACCTCGCCCGACCATTCCGTCGACCCGGTGGCGCTCTCCAACCTTGCCTATCTGCAGGTGGTGGATCCGCTGAAGCGGCTGCCGGGTGTCGGCGACGTGCAGATCTTCGGCGAACGGCGCTATTCGATGCGCGTCTGGCTCGACCCGGACAAGCTCGCCAATCTCGGCATCACCGCCGTCGACGTCCAGAACGCCATCGCCGAACAAAACGTCCAGGTGGCGGCAGGCAAGATCGGCCAGTCGCCGGCGCCCGCCGGCACCGCCTTCGAGATGCAGGTCAACGCCGTCGGCCGGTTGAGCGACCCCAAGGAATTCGGCGACATCGTCGTGCGTGCCAACACGGATACGGGTTCGCTGGTGCGGCTGCGCGACGTCGCCCGTATCGAGCTTGGCGCCCTGCAATATTCGTCCTCGGCCTTCTTCGGCAAGGACCCGACCGTGGTGCTCGCCGTCTATCAGATGCCCGGCTCCAACGCGCTCGATCTACAGCAGCGCGTCAAGGACAAGATGCAGGAACTGTCGGCCCGTTTCCCCAAGGGCGTCGACTATGCGATGCACTACGATACGACGCGCTTCGTCTCGGCCTCGATGCATGACGTGCTGATCACGCTTGGCGAAGCCCTGGTGCTCGTCGTGGCGGTGGTGTTCATCTTCCTGCAGAGCTGGCGCACGACGATCATTCCGACCATCGCCATTCCGGTGTCGCTGGTGGCGACACTCGTCATCATGGAGATGATGGGTTTCTCGCTCAACATGCTCTCGCTGCTCGGCATGGTGCTGGCGATCGGCCTCGTCGTCGACGACGCCATCGTCGTGGTCGAGAATGTCGAGCGACAGCTCGAGGCCGGACTGAAACCACTGGCGGCGACAAAAGCCGCCATGGCCGAGGTCACGGGTCCGATCATCGCGACAACCGCCGTGCTGATGGCCGTGTTCGTGCCGGTTGCCTTCATTCCCGGCGTCTCCGGAAAGCTCTACAACCAGTTCGCGCTGACGGTGGCTATCTCTGTCGGCATCTCCGCCTTCAACTCGCTGACGCTCAGTCCCGCGCTCAGCGCTGCCTTCCTACGGCATCGCGGCGAGACGCAGTTTGTTCTGTTCCGCTGGTTTAATACGGGTTTCGACAAACTGTCGCATGCCTACGCCCATGGCGTGCGCTTCCTGATCCGCCTGCGCTGGATCATGCTCGGCTTGTTCGCGGCCGGTCTGGTCGCCACCTATTTCGTCTGGCAGAAGCTGCCCTCGACCTTCCTTCCGGTCGAGGACCAGGGCTATTTCTTCGTCGTCATCCAACTGCCCGACGGGGCTTCTCTGGAGCGCACCGATGCGGTGGCACAAAAGGCACGCGACATCCTGCAGGCGACGCCCGGCGTCGACATCGTCGGCTCGATCAGCGGCCTGAACTTCCTGACCAGCGCGGCGCAGTCGAACTCGGCGGTCGAGTTCGCCATCCTCAAGCCATGGGAAGAGCGTGGCCCCGACCAGAGCGCCTCCAAGCTCGTCGCCGACGTGCGCGGCAAGCTGATGCAGATCCCGGAGGCTTTCGCGCTCTCCTTCGATCCGCCCTCCATCCCCGGCATCGGCACCACGGGCGGCTTCGAATTCGTCGTCGAGGACCTCACCGGCCGCGGCAGCACGGCCCTCAACGACGCCACGCAAGCGGTGATCGCCGAGGCGCGCAAGCAGCCGGAAATCAATCCGCAGCAGCTGTTCTCGCCGTTCTCGACCTCGACGCCGCAGTTCAACTACGACCTCGACCGCGCCAAGGCGAAGCTGCTCGGCCTCAACCTGCCGGACGTCTTCAACACGCTGCAGATCTATCTCGGCTCGCTCTACGTGAACGACTTCAACCTGTTCGGCCGCACCTTCCGGGTGACGATCCAGGCCGACAAGGATTCACGTGCCGGTGCCGCAGATATTTCACGGCTCTATGTGCGCAATGCTTCCGGCGGCATGGTGCCGCTCAGCACGCTGGGCAAGCTGGTGCCGTTCGTCGGCCCGGAAACCGTGCCGCACTACAACAACAACGCCTCGGCCACCATCAATGGCGGCGCGGCGCCCGGCTATTCGTCGGGCCAGGCGGTCGCCGCCATGGAGCGGGCCGCGGCCACCGCGCTGCCCAGGGATTTCGGTTTCGAATGGACCGGCATCACCTTCCAGGAGCTCAAGGCGGGATCGATCGCGTCGGTTGTGTTTGCTCTCGCCATCGTCTTCGTCTTCCTGATCCTGGCGGCGCAGTACGAGAGCTGGGCGATGCCGTTCATGGTGCTGCTGGCGGTGCCGCTCGCCCTGTTCGGCGCGTTCGCCGCACTTTGGGTGCGCGGCATGCAGATCGACGTCTATTCGCAGATCGGCTTCGTCATGCTGATCGGCTTGGCGGCCAAGAACGCCATCCTGATCGTCGAGTTCGCAAGACGGCGGCGCGAGGAAGGCCTCAGCATCATCGAGGCATCGATGGAGGCCGCTCGGCTGAGATTGCGGCCGATCCTGATGACCGCGTTTGCCTTCATTCTCGGCGTAGTGCCGCTGATGATCGCCACCGGCGCGGGTGCCGCCAGCCGTCAGTCGATCGGCACCACCGTGTTCGGCGGCATGGTCGCGGCGACCATCCTGTCGCTGGTGTTCGTGCCGGTCTTCTACGCGGTCATCGAACAGCTGCGCGAACGGCGCGGCGGCGACGAGCCCGCCTCTCAACACACTGAACCAACGGCCAAACCCGCCTTCCCTCCCCTGGCGGAAGCGGCCGAATAAGATTGGAGAATGATCATGCGTAAATGGAAAATCGCGTTGGGAACGGCTGTCGCGCTGGGTGCGATCTCGGTTGCCAGCGTCCACCTGCTGGACATGGGCAATATCAGCCTGAATGCCGGCACGGCCGGGGCGGCGCCGGCCCCAGCAGCGTTCGTCATGCCGGTGCCGGTGGCGAACGTGGTCAAGAAGACGATCCCGATCTATCTCGACTATGCCGCGCGGACCGAGCCGATCCGCAGCATCACGCTGCAGGCGCGCGTCCCCGGCTACCTGCAGGAACAGACGGCGCAAGACGGCGCCGACGTGCGGCAGGGCGACCTGCTCTACAAGATCTCGCCTGACGATTTCCAGGCCGCGCTCGACCAGGCGAAGGCACAGGTACAGCGCGATACGGCGACGCTCGATTATGCGCGTTCCAATCTCGGCCGCGGTACCGAGCTCGCCAAGAGCGGTTACCTGGACAAGGACAGCTTCGACCAGCGCACCAGCACCTTGCGCGGGGCGCAGGCTTCGCTGGCGCTCAACCAGGCTGCCGTGCGCACGGCCGAGCTCAATCTGAGCTATGCTGAAATCCACGCGCCGTTCCCCGGACGCCTGGGCCGCAACCAGGCTTCCGTGGGAACGCTGGTCAGCGTTGCCGGCACCGTGCTCAACACGCTGGTGCAGCTCGATCCGATCTACGTCACCTTCAATCCGAGCGAGACGGATCTGGCGCAGATCGAGGAAGCGCGCGCTGCCGGCCCGATCGAGGTCGAGGTCCTGCTTCCGGGTGAGACCGAAGCCCACCAGAAGGGCGAGCTCACCTTTATCGACAACACGATCGATCACTCGACCGGCACGATCACCGCACGCGCCACCATCGGCAACGCCAAGTTCACGCTTTTGCCTGGCCAGTATGTTCGCGTGCGGCTGCACGTCAAACAACAGCCCGATGCGCTGCTGGTGCCGCAGGTCGCGCTGGGATCAAGCCAGCTCGGCAAATATCTCTACGTCGTCGGCAAGGGCAATACGGTTGACCAGCGGCTGGTTTCGCTCGGGCCGACCAGCGGCGATATGGTCGCCATCCTCAGCGGCGTCGCCGAAGGCGACCAGGTGATCACAGGCAACCTGCAGAAGATCGGCCCCGGAATGCCGATTTCGCCCCTCCCACAGAAACCGGCTACCTGACTCCCCCGCAGGCCCGGTTTCCGCGGCGCCCTCGACCTTTTCCCCGGGTCGCGGGCGCCGTTTTCATGAGCAGACCGACCTGGGCGGCGACGTCGGCGCCGTCGGAAACCGAAAAATCAAGACCACGAACTCTTGTTAGATTGTCGACAATCTGATTGTCTTGTGTTCTGTTCCCGCTGGAGTGGACCGGACGGTGAAGACGGAGTTCAGCCCGATTGCCGACACGACGCGCCGCGCCGAAATCTGGCACTGCTGCGGCGCGCGATCCTGACTGGTCAGCTCGAGCCCGGCCAGAAGCTCAACGAACTCAGGATTTCCGAACAGATGCGGGTCAGCCGTGCGCCGCTGCGCGAGGCGATGCGCGAGCTGGTGCAGGAAGGCATTCTGACCAGCATCCCCTATGCCGGCACCTTCGTCATCAATGTCACCGCCAAGGACATCGACGACGCCTATTCGCTCAACAAGGTGCTGGACGAGTTCGCCATCGAACGGACGTGGAAGCAGCGCGACCAGCGTTTCTTCGAAGAGCTTGACCGGCGGCATGAGGCGGTGAAACAGGCGACCCGCGATCGCGACACCACAAGGCAGATCGAAACCGCGCTGCAACTGCATGGTCTGATCCATGAATGGGCCGACAATTCGGTGCTCCTGGAAACCTGGCAAAGGCTGACCAGCCGTTTGCAGATGTACTTCGCCCTGCACCAGCAGGCGCGAAAGGAACCCGTGCCGGCCGAAGATATCCACGAAACCTATGTGGCGCTGCTCAAGGGCGACGACATGCGTGCCGCCCAGCGCCATGCCCGCGAGCATATCGATCTCGATTTCGAAGAGCTTCTTGCCCATGCGCGCGACCTCGAAAGGCGTCCGTCGAAAGGCGCCTGACCCCTTCCCTCATCGCGGATAATGGATACCCCACGTGCAGATCGAAACCATCAAAGCCTTTCACGTCGTGCAGCCCTTCGTGGACGGCCCCTATCACATGTCCAAGGGACGCGTGGCCGACTGCTTCGACGCCGTGATCGTCTCCATCACCTCCGACAGCGGCATCACCGGATGGGGTGAGATGGCGCCGCTCGGCAATTTCTACTCGGCCGCCTTCCCCGCCGGCACAAGGGCCGGCGTGCCGGAGATCGCACCGCATCTTGTCGGCCAGGACCCGTGCGGGCTGGCCAGCATCGGCCGGCTGATGGACACCGTGTTCAAGGGCCATCCCTACATCAAATCAGCGCTCGACATGGCCTGCTGGGATCTGGCGGCGCGCGCCGCCGGCGTGCCGCTGGTGACGCTGCTTGGCGGCAAGGAAAGCGACACGGCGGAACTCTACAAGGTCGTTACCCATGGCACGGTCAATCAAATGGCCGCACTTGCCGGGCGCATCGTCGAGGACGGTTTCAGCCGGCTGCAGGTCAAGGTCGGCGGCAATGTCCATGACGACATCGAACGCGTCACCGCGGTCGCCGCCTCGGTGCCGAAAGGCACTGTCATTTTCTGCGACGCCAATGCCGGTTGGACACCTTACCAGGCGCGGCAGTTCGCCGATGCGACGCGGGCGATCGACTATACGTTCGAGCAGCCCTGCACGACCATCGACGAGAACATGTCGGTGCGCCGCATGCTCGACAAACCGATGGTGCTCGACGAATCCGTCACTTCGCTCGAGGCGATGCTGGAAATCCATCGCCTCGGCGCGGCCGACGGACTGACGCTGAAGATCTCGCGGCTCGGCGGCGTCACCAAGACCCGCCTGATCCGGGACGTCGCCGTCGACCTCGGCTTCATGATCACGGTCGAGGATACCGGCGGCGCCGAGATCGATACATCCGCCATGGCGCATCTGTCGCTGTCGACGCCGGAGGAGCGCCGGCTGCACGCGATTGCCTTTCATGAATGGGTGACGGTGCGCACCGCGTCGAACGCGCCGCCGGTCACCGGCAGCCGCATGGGCATTCCCGCTGGGCCGGGCCTTGGCATCGACGTCGTTCCCGACCTGCTCGGCAAGCCGTTCTTCGAGATCGGCCGATGAAGATCCGCAGCATCAAGGCCACGCCGCCGACGCCGGCGGCGGCCGTCATCATCAATGATGTGCTCTCCCACCGGCTGGCCGGCCGCGACGCCATCGACATTGCCGGTGCCGAACTTGTGTGCCTGCCCTTCTGGACCGGGGTGCAGTCGATCAACGACCGCACCCGCCTCGGACGGATATTTCTGAGGCCGTCACGTAGTCGATTGCACTCGAGGTCTGCCTGGGTTTCGTATTTCCTCCGTCCCGGTCGGTGTTAGGCTGAACACTCACGGCGGACGACTGCTCATGACGGCATTTCATGATGCGGCCCTTGCCTGGCTCGTTGGCCTCGTCGCGCTGCCCGCAGTGGGATTTGCCGAAAGTCCGCCAGCGTTCGAGCTCAAGCTCGATATCGACCAGGACGGCAAGATGGATCGGGCGAGGGTAACGCAGGAGCTTGGTGCGCCGGCCGATCTCTATATTTACCTGACAACCGGCGAGGAGAAGCTCGATTCCTCGCGTCGCCCCGATTTCGCCGGGAAAGGACTGACGGAAGATCGGGTCCTCGACCTTGAAACCAAGGGCAAGGGATCGCTGGCGATAACGTCCTGCTTCGGATGCGGCGCCAGCAAGTCGACAGAAGAAACCATGACGATCGTCTATCGCCGGGGCCAATTCCTGGTCGGTGGCTACAACCGCAGTTGGAACTGGAACCAGCAGACGTCGGATGGCGTCAAGACGACGCTCGGCGGGCTGCGACATCAACTATCTCACAGGCGTAGGCATCGTCTCCAAGGACCTTGAAGACGGCAAGCCGATCAAGGGCAAGTTCAAGCCCGTGCCGCTCAAGGCCTGGTCCAGTGACCGGCGCCCAAAGGCTTGCGACTTCTGATGAGATTGATCAAAGGACGGCAATGCGCATAACCTTCCTCGACAAGGGAGGCAAGGCAATGGATCTTTTCAAACTGGAGGGCGATGTCGCGCTGGTCACTGGTGCCGGCAGCGGCATTGGCCAGGCAATCGCGATCGGGCTGGCCGAGGCAGGCGCCGATGTCGCCTGTTTCGGCCATACGTCGAAGGGCGGGCTGGACGAAACCGCTCACCGGATCACCGCGCTCGGCCGCCGGGCGCTGGTGCTGACCGGCACCGTGACCTCGGATAGCGATCTCGCGGCGGCTATCGATCGCGTGGAAGCCGAACTCGGTGCGTTGACGGTCGCTGTCAACAATGCCGGCATTGCCGGCTCGGAACCAGCGGAGACACTGCCGCTGGAAAAGTGGCGGAAAGTGCACGAAGTCAACGTCGCCGGTGTGTTCCTGTCCTGCCAGGCCGAAGCGCGCAAGATGCTGGCGCGGGGCAAGGGCTCGATCATCAACATCGCCTCGATGTCGGGCACCATCGTCAATCGCGGGCTGACGCAGGCGCACTACAATTCCTCGAAGGCCGCCGTCATTCATCTGTCGAAGAGCCTCGCCATGGAGTGGGCCGATCGTGGGCTGCGCGTCAACGTCGTCAGCCCGGGCTACACGCTGACGCCGATGAACAAACGGCCGGAGGTGGCCGAACAGGTAAAGATCTTCAAACGCGACACGCCAATGGGACGCATGGCGGCGCCCGAGGAAATGGTCGGGCCGACGGTGTTCCTGGCCAGCCGGGCGTCGAGCTTCGTCACCGGCCTCGACCTGATCGTCGATGGGGGCTACGTCTGCTGGTAACGGGACATGCGAGCCATGTCCCGCCGGCTTCGCCTGCGGTCTGAAATTCCGGCGCGAGCGTGGCGTTAGTCGTTGCGCGGCATGAACGTTGGTATATATAATTTCATCCTATGAAACAGCGCTGGCGAGACGGGGCTTGCCAGGGCTATGGCCGAGAGCAATTCCGCGGAAATGCTCGGGATCATGGGACCTTGATGGCTCGCACCTTGCAGGGCGCCGCAGGACTGGCAATTGATCCGCGGATCGCCGTCGCGGCGATCGATCGGCCATGAGACTGCCCGCCTCGGCAGCGTCCGTGATCACCGAAATCGAGCATCGCCGCGCCTGCGCTGGCGATAACGGCCTTGCGCAACAGCCGGCCTTTCCAACACAATCAAGGAAAGACGCAAAAAGGGAACGACCAACAATCGTCACAGCTTGAAGGAGAACCAAGCAATGCCAATTCGCAGTGTGATTTCGAAATTCTCAATGGGAGCTTTTGCACTTGCCGCGGCAAGTGTGCTGACGCCAACAGCGCAGGCAGCGGCACCGGAATCCAACGACCCGATCAAGATTGCCTTGTTCGACTGGACCAGCGTCAACCTCAACGCCAAGATCCTCGGCGGCATCCTGGAAAAGCTCGGCTATACCGTCGAATACCCGACCGCCGACTATCTCTCCAGCCTGACAACCGGCCTCACCAATGGCGATATCGATGTCGGCCTGGAGTTCTGGGACACCACCGCCGGCGAAGCCATGAAGGCTTCCGACGCCACGGGGCAGACCGAAAGGCTGGGCAAGCTCGGGCCCAAGGCCAAGGAAGAGTGGTGGTTTCCCGAATACATGAAGGAAAAGTGCCCGACCTTGCCGGATTGGCACGCGCTGCTCGACGCCACCTGCGCGGCATCGTTCTCGACCGCCGAAACGGCGCCGAAGGGGCGCTACCTCGGCGGCCCGGTGACCTGGGAAGGTTTTGACGACGAACGCGTCGCGGCACTGAAACTGCCCTTCACGGTCATCCATGCCGGCACCGATGCGGCGATGTTCGCCGAACTCGATTCCGCCTATCAGCGCAAGGCGCCGATCATGCTGTGGATTTATTCGCCGCATTGGGCGCCGGCAAAATACAAGGGCGAATGGGTGCAATTCCCGGAATACACGCCCGAATGCTACAACGACCCGAAATGGGGCGTGAACCCGGACGCCAAATATGACTGCGGCAAGCCGCATGGCGAGATCTGGAAATACTCCTGGAACGGCATGAAGGACAAATGGCCGGTCGCTTACAAGGTGGCCAAGGCCTACACGGTCGATACCGACGAGTTGAACAAGATGAGCGGCGAGATCGACCTCGACGGCAAGACGCCGGAAGACGTCGCCGCCGCCTGGATCGCCGCCCACGAGGCAGACTGGAAAGCCTGGGCGCAGTGATCGCTCCGACTGGAAAAGGGAGACCCGGCTGTTGAGCAGCCGGGTCTCAATTCCTGATGCTCCAGAAGGACGACTGAATGACGGAAGCGATTGAACAGGCATCGAATGCGGGAAAGAATCCCCGCCCGATAAAACTTGCCTGCCGTAATGTCTGGAAACTGTTCGGCTCGAATGCCGCCGATTTCATCCGCGAGCGCGACGGCAAGGCCAGCATGGCGGACGTCTCGGCGGCCGGGCTGGTGGGTGCGGTTCGCGCCGTCGATCTGGAGATCCGGCAGGGCGAGATCTTCATCATCATGGGGCTGTCGGGCTCCGGCAAATCGACGCTGGTGCGCTGCATGTCGCGGCTGGTCGAGCCGACACATGGCAAGGTCGAATTCGAAGGCAAGGACCTGCTCAAGATTTCCGATGCCGCGCTGATCGAACTCAGGCGCCACCGCATGGGCATGGTGTTCCAGAACTTCGCCCTGCTGCCGCATCTCAACGTGCTCGACAACATCGCCTTCCCGCTCAGCATCCAGGGGCAGGATCGTTCGACACGCGAGGCGCGCGCCCGCGAAGTCATCGACCTCGTCGGTCTGCGCGGGCGCGAACATTTCTACCCGCGCGAATTGTCGGGCGGCCAGCAGCAGCGCGTCGGCATCGCCCGCAGCCTCGCAACCAAGCCCGAGATATGGTTTCTCGACGAGCCGTTCTCTGCGTTGGATCCGCTCATCCGCCGCGAAATGCAGGATGAGTTGATGCGGCTGCAGACCATGCTGCACAAGACCATTGTGTTCATCACCCATGATTTCGACGAGGCGATCAGGCTCGCCGACCGCATCGCCATCATGAAGGACGGCGAGGTGATCCAGATCGGCACGCCGGAAGAACTGGTGGTCAATCCGGCGACCGACTATGTCGCCGAGTTCACCCGCGACGTCGACCGCGCCAAGGTGATCTCGGCGCGCAGCCTGATGCGCGCTTGCGACGGCGCCGAGCATGGCGGCACCGTGGCGCCGGGGGCCAAGATAGCGAGTTTTTCCGCCAGCATCGTTGCCGTCGGCAAACCGTTCGCGGTGATCGACGGCACCGGCACGCCGATCGGCGAAGTGACGCCGCAAGCGGTGATCGATCTGCTGGCCGGCATCGAGCGAGCCGGCGCATGACGGTAACGGCAAGCGCCAGCCAGACAAGACCGCCGGTTCAACGCTGGCTGGTGATCTGGGTGCTCGCGCTTGCCGCCGTGCTGGTGGTGTTCCTGCTTCAGGACAAACTGCCATGGGCCGTCAACTACCCGGTCGAGGCGGTCGTCCCCGTCGCCGACTGGGTCAGCACGCTGATGGGCTGGATCAAGTCGAACCTGTCCTGGCTGACCCGCTCGGTCACCGCGGTGCTCGGCGTGCCGCTCGACTTCGCGCTCAATCTCTTGGCCAAGAATTTCAAGTTCGGCCATGGCGCCGACGCTTTCGTGTTGCCGCGTTTGTCCTGGGTTGGCGTCTGCGCGGCGGCGTTCCTTGCCGGCTATGCGGCCGGCGCCAGAAAACTCGGCCTGCTGGTTGGCGGCTGTTTCCTCTACATCGCGCTGTTCGGCCAGTGGACCAGCGCCATGCTGACCCTGGCGCTGATCTCGATCGCCGTGCCGTTCTGCATCGTCACCGGGCTATTCGCCGGCATCTGGGCGTGGCGCAAGCCGTGGGCGGAGCGGTTCGTCGTCTCCCCTGCCCTCGACCTGATGCAAACCATCCCGACCTTCGCCTATCTCATCCCGATGCTGCTGCTGTTCGGCAACAGCCCGGTCTCGGCGATGATCGCCACCGCCATCTTCGCCACGCCGCCGATGGTGCGGGCAACGATGCTGGGCCTATCGCGGGTGCCGTCCGAGATCGACGATTTCAGCGAAATGGCCGGCTGCACGGCGCGGCAGAAACTGTGGCGCGTGCTGCTCCCCTCGGCACGGCCGACGCTGATGGTGGGCGTCAACCAGGTGATCATGCTGGCGCTGAACATGGTGATCATCGCCTCGATGATCGGCGCCGGCGGGCTTGGCTACGACGTGTTGCTCGGCCTGCGCGCGCTCAAGGTCGGCGAAGCGATGGAAGCCGGACTCGCGATCGTCGCGCTCGCCATCGCGCTCGACCGGCTGAGCCAGGCCATCGCCCACAAGCAGGCAACAGGCAATGTCCACCGGTCGTCCGCGAACCCGCGTTTCTGGCGGCGCTACCCCAATCTGACGCTGGCCATCGCTGTCCTTGTCGTCACGACGCTGCTCGGCCTGTTCGTGCCGGCCTTCGCGTCCGTGCCGAAGGCGATCACCTTCACCACCGCGCCATTGTGGAAAGCGGCTGTGAACTGGGTGACGATCAACTTCTTCGACGTCATCGAAGCGTTTCGGGTGGCGCTGATCCTCAATGTGCTCAATCCGCTGCGCGCCTTCTGCGAAGGGTTCCCGTGGCTGGGTGCGGTGTTCCTGCTCGGCCTTGCCGGCTACCAGCTCTCAGGTTTGCGGCTGGCCGCACTTGTCGCGGCACTCACCGCCTTCTGCGCCATCACAGGCCTTTGGGAAAAAACCATGGCGACGGTCTATCTCTGCGGCATATCGGCCTTCATCGCCTGCCTGATCGGCATTCCAATCGGGCTTGCGGCGGCGCGCAGCGACCGTTTCGAAAAGATCGTCACGCCCATCATCGACACGCTGCAGGTGCTGCCGTCCTTCTGCTTCATCATTCCGGTGGTGATGCTGTTCCGTGTCGGCGACGTCACCGCGATGATCGCCACGGTTGCCTTCGCCGTGGTGCCGGCAATCCGCTACACCAACCACGGCATCAGGCAGGTGCCGCCGGCGCTGATCGAGGCCGCGAAAGTTTCGGGCTGCACGCCGCGCCAGACCTTCTTTCGGGTGCAACTGCCGCTGGCGCTGCCGGAGATCATGCTCGGCGTCAACCAGACCATCCTGATGGCGCTGGCGATGATCATCATCTGCGCCATGGTCGGCACGCGTGACCTCGGCCAGGAAGTGTTCATCGCATTGTCGAAGGCCGATTCCGGCCGCGGCATCGTCGCGGGCCTGGCCATCGCCTTCATCGGCATCGTCGCCGACCGGCTGTTCAATGCCTGGACGGCGAAGGCGCGGGCAAGGCTCGGATAGTCAGGAAGATGCGCCGCGGCTACTCCGCCGCGACGCCCTTCACCTCAAGGTAACTCTCCATGGAATCGTCCAGCGCCTGCAGCCAGGGCGTGTGGTGCAGCGGCGCCATGGTCCCGGTCATCAGCGAGCGGTAGGCGTGGTCGCGGAAGCTCATAATGTCTTCCGCCTTGTGGTGCTCCCACTCCATGAAGGTCTGGTTGACCGCCTCGACGTCGAAGCCGGGATAGTCGGTCTGGTCCATCAACTCCCTGGTGTAGTCACCCTGGAACCAGATCATCTGCTCGGCGTCCTCGAGCATTTCCTCGCGGGCGCGCCATTTCGCGCCATGCGCCGCCATCGCCTCCGCCGAGGGCAACTTAATGCGGCCCATAATGACGTCGCGCGCGAACCAGGCCTGCGCGTCAAACATGTTGAAGGTATAGAACTGGTCCTGCATGCCGATGTACGAAAGCTTCGGGTTCTTCTCCCAGACGACACCCTCATAGAGGTCCAGCGGCCACATGCGGTTGGCGGTCTTGAGCTTGAGGTCGTCGGTGAGGAAGGGGAAGGAATGGAGGTAGCCGGTGCACAGGATGATGGCGTCGACATCCTTGGTGGTGCCGTCCTTGAAATGCGCTGTCTTGCCGACGACCTTCTGCAGCAGCGGCACCTCTTTCCAATTCTCGGGCCATTTGAAGCCCATCGGCTTCGAGCGGTAGCTGGAGGTGATCGATTTCGCGCCATATTTGTAGCATTGCGAGCCGATGTCCTCGGCCGAATAGGAACGGCCGATGATCAGGATGTCCTTGCCCTTGAACTCCATCGCGTCGCGGAAATCGTGGCTGTGCAGGATGCGGCCGTTGAAGGTCGAGAAGCCTTCGAAATAGGGCACGTTGGGCACGGAGAAATGCCCCGAAGCGACGACGACATTGTCGAACTCCTCGGAGTAAGTCACGTCATTGGTGCGGTCATGCGCGGTGACCGTGAATTTCTTCGTCTCGTCGGAGAAGGTGACCATGCGCACCGGGCTGTTGAAGCGCACCCATTTGCGCAGGCCCGACTTCTCGACGCGGCCCTTGATGTAATCCCACAGCACGGCGCGCGGCGGATAGGAGCCGATCGGCCGGCCGAAATGCTCCTCGAACGTGTAATCGGCGAATTCCAGGCATTCCTTCGGACCGTTCGACCAGAGGTAGCGGTACATCGAGCCGTGGACGGGGTCGCCATGTTCGTCGAGGCCGGTGCGCCAGGTGTAGTTCCACAGGCCGCCCCAGTCGGACTGCTTTTCAAAGCAGACGATCTCGGGAATGTCGGCGCCCTTGTCTGCGGCCGACTTGAAGGCCCTGAGCTGGGCCAGACCGGACGGTCCGGCTCCGATAACGGCAACGCGAGTGTTCATTCCGGGCCTCCTCTTTTTGATTTCCCCAGCGAAACAAATTTCACTGGCAGTGACAGTAATTGGCCGCTTGGTGCTGTCAACAGACATCTGCGGGAACGGCATTTGAGCACAGCGAATTCCTGGCGAAAAACCTGCGGCAGCCGCGATGGCCGCACTGCCGTGTGCGACATAAGATGACTTGCCGTTGCGGTTGCGCTCTGTATCGGCACCTGACATGTTCACCTTGAGTGAAATAAATCCTTATGATCGGGGGCGACATGGCAAAGGCAATTTCGGATACCAAGGCTCCCGCGAGCGCAAAGGCAAAACCGTCACCGAAAGTGTCGGCGGACGGCAGGACCATCCGCGCGCCGCTGACGCAAAACCCGCACGCCATTCGCGACACCCGCGAAAAAGTGCTGGAGGTCGCGATCGGCCGCGAGGTGCGGGCGTTCCGCAAGAAGCTCGGCATCACCGTCGCGGATCTCGCGGTCGCCACCGACATTTCGCTGGGCATGCTGTCGAAGATCGAGAATGGCATCACCTCGCCGTCGCTCACCACCTTGCAGGCGCTGTCGCGGGCGCTCGGCGTTCCCGTCACCGCCTTCTTCCGCCGCTTCGAGGAGGAGCGAAGTGCTGTCTTCGTCAAGGCCGGACAAGGCCTGGATGTCGAGCGCCGAGGCACGCGCGCCGGCCACCAATACAATCTGCTCGGCCATATCGGCTCGAACACCAGCGGCGTCGTCGTCGAACCCTATCTGATCACGCTGACCGAGGATTCCGACGTGTTCCCGACCTTCCAGCACGAGGGCATGGAGTTCCTCTACATGCTCGAGGGCGAGGTCGTTTACCGGCACGGCAGCAATCTCTACCCGATGAAGCCCGGCGACAGCCTGTTCTTCGACGCCGACGCACCGCACGGACCCGAACAACTGACGAAACTGCCGATGCGCTATTTGTCGATTATCTGCTATCCGCAGAATAGTGCGGGGTAAGTGGCCGATCTCCCCTTTAATCCGGCCCAAAACCCGGGCTCGTCGGGCTGCCGTCATCCAGCTTCGACAGCCACTCGACCAGCGTCGACCGATACCGGGTCAGGCCTTTGTAATTGGCCAGTTCCTCGGGCAGATCGCGGATCACGCGGTGCAGGCGCCGTGCCCATTTCGGCTGCGTGACCAGCTCGTCCATCTTGATCAGGTAGCAGCGGATCGGGAAGACGATGCCGTTGGAGCGCGGCAGCCGCCAGAAGCTTTGCAATTCGACCCGCAGATGCACCTTGTCGCCGACATTTTCGGGCGTCACGGTCGTGCGGTCCGGTCCCCATTTGTGATAATTTTCGGGGCTGGTATCGAGGCGCGGATTGATGGTCATCGTCCAGTTCAGACGCCTGGCCGGTTTGCCTTGCTGGATGTTGGTGAGGAATTTTAGCGCCCTGACGAAAATCCCCTTCTCATGCGCCAGCGGCACCGGCGCGTGCCACTCGAAGAAATTCATGCCGATGTCGAAATCGAGCGACCAGTCGGCCTGGGTGGTGACCATGCCGGCATCCATCCACAGATTGCCGTCGCGCTGGTCGAGTATGCAGAAATCGCCCTGGCTCTGGCGGGTGATGTATTCCATCGGCCCGTAAGGCAAGGTCGAGGTGTCGCCGAAGGTGAAGGTGTCGTCGATGCCGAGCGGCCGGTTGATCCAGCGCCAGCGGTCGCCATCGCGCGTCAGCGTGAAATGCTCGGGATAGCCCAGCGCATGCTGCTCCATCAAAAGTTCCAGCAGGTCCCAGCCGGCGAGCGTCATGTGCGGCAGCGACTGGCAGCGCAACGGATCCTCGGCCAGCACCAGCGCGCGGTCCTGCATCTCGGCGACATAGTGCTCGTCGACGTCGATCAGGTTCTCCAGCACCGAGCCTTTCGGGCCGACGACATGCGGCTCGATGTTGACCGCGTACATGTAGCTGTCCTCGTGGAACGGGAACGGAAACCGCCTGATGTGCTCCGGGCTGTTCCTGAAGGTGAAGTCGTCGCGGAACGTTTCCTTGCGAAAGGTGATGCCCATGTTTTCCTCCTAGAGCGGGATGCCGGCTCTATCTCTTTGTTTTAGCCGCATTTCTGCGACGCCAAGTGTATTAGCTTGGCTGCAAATGCTCTATCGCTCCAGCACCAGCGACCGGCCTTCGAAGCGCGACACGCACGGCATGATCTTCCTGCCGGAACGGTGGTCTTCCTCGCTCAGCCAATGGTCGTTGTGGATGAACTTGCCGTCACACGAGATGACATTGGTCTCGCATTGGCCGCAGACGCCGCCACGGCAAAGATAGGGCGGATCGACACCGGCGGCTTCGATGGCTTCGAGCAGGCTCTGCTGCTCGCCGACGCGGATGGTCTTGCCGCTGACGGCAAGGGTCACGTCGAACGGCAGACCGGGCTGGGGCGCCGCGAAGTGCTCGTAGTGCACGGTCTCCGGCGGCCAGCCGAGCGCGGCAGCACGGTCGCGCACCCAGTTGATCATGCCGGCGGGGCCGCAGACATAGAGATGCGTGCCGAGCGGCTGCGAGGACAGCATCCGGTCGAGCTCTATGCGTTCCTCGCGGTCATCGTGATAGAGCCTGACTCGACGGCCGTAGCGCTCCCGCAGCACGTCGGCATAGGTGCCGAGCGAGGCGGTGCGGCAGGTGTAGTGCAGTTCGAAATTGCCGCCTTCGCCCGCCAGTTGCGCGGTCTGGGCCATGAACGGCGTGATGCCGATGCCGCCGGCCAGCATCAGGTGCTTTTTGGCCCTGAGATCGAGTGAGAACAGATTGACGGGATAGCTGATCACCATCTCCAGGCCCGGCTTGACCGACCTGTGCATGAACAGCGAGCCGCCACGACCGACATCGTCGCGGCGCACCGAGATGGTGTATTCGCGCGTGTCGAGCGGCGAGCCCATCAGCGAATAGGGATTGAGCCTTGTGCGCTCGCCATCGCGCATCTCGACCACGACATGGGCGCCGCCGGAAAAGGTCGGCAACAGCTCACCATCACGCCGGCGAAAATGGAAACGGGTGACCAGGTCGTTGACCGGGACGACATCGCTGACGACGACGTCGAGCTTGGTGGTTCCGGTGCTCATCGAAAGATCTCCTCCATGGGAGGAATTTCACTGCGATCTTCGGCATTGATGCAGACGCCCTGGAACGCGGCGAGGCGCCTTGAATAGTGATCGCGTACCAACAGAAGCAGGCCACAATGCGAACAGGTCGCCGGCTGCGTCGTGACATTCTCGGTGATGCCCTTGCAGTGCACGCACTGCATGCGCCTTGCCAGCGAGCCGCGATGCTCGGTCTGCATGGAGGTATGATCGATGCCGGCTTCGAGCGCCACCTGCATGGCCTGGCCGATCAGCCCTTCGGTGCCGGCGAGATAGAGGCGCAGACCCATATGCGCGTTGGTCAGCGTCTGCTTCAGACGCGGCAGCAGACTGGCGAAGGACGGCGCGATGTGCAGTTGCGCCGGCTTCAACGCTTCGAGAGCGGCAACGTATTGGCCGTCAGGACCGGGAATGAAGACGATTTCGGCCCCGTCGAAGAACCCGCCCGGAGCCCTGGCGGCCATGTCCGTTATCGCGAGCGCGCCTTTCGCATCCGCTAGGAAAAGATGATGCGTGCCGGGCTGCGGAGACAGGGTCCCGTAAATCGGCCGGCTGATGATGGTCTTGGCTGCCATTCTGTCTTTGTGCCTCGAAACCCCTCGTCGATTATGCCTCAGCCTTTCGCCGTGCGCTTGGTCTTCTTGGGATCGTCGAACGGCAAGGGCTGCGCCGTCGCCTTGATGGAACCGCTCTTGTTACGGATTTCGAGCTTGGTGTCCTTGACCGCGCAGTCGACGTCGAGCCGGGCGATGCCCATCGATTTCTCGACCAGCGGCGAATACATGGCGCAGGTGACCACGCCGACCTTTTTGCCGTCGCGATAGATCGGAGCGCCTTCATCGGCCGGTTCCTTGCCGTCGAGCAGGACGCCGTAGATCTTGAAGCGCTCCTTGCCTTTCAGGCGATAGTGCTCTTCGGCGCCGCGGAACCCGGTCTTGCCGGGGCTGACGGTGAAGTCGAGGCCGAGTTCCCAAAGCGTGTCGCCGGGGCCTTCGTTCTGGAACGGGTACTTCTGCGAATTGTCATAGGGGTAGAACAAGAGGTAGCTCTCGACGCGCAGCATATCGAGGGTGGTGAAGCGGCACGGAATAATGCCGGCGCCCTTGCCCTCGTCGAGGATCCTGTCCCAGATCGTGCCGGCATCCTGGCCACGGCAGAAGATCTCGTAGCCCCGCTCGCCGGTATAGCCGGTGCGCGAGATCATGACGGGGAAGCCGAACAGCTGCGTCTGCATGTGATGGAAATAGTTGAGGTCGCGGATGCCGGGCACGTGCTTGGCCAGATAGTCGACCGCCGCCGGCCCCTGCAGCGACAAATCATGCAGATTGTCGTCGAAGCGCAGCGACACGTCGCGGCCCATCGCCGCCCGCTGCAGTTCCTCGTGGCCGGTGCCCGAGCCGTGCACGACCATCCAGGAATTCGGTCCCGTGCGGTAGAGGATGCAGTCGTCGGTGAACTTTCCCGCTTCGTTCAGCATGCAGGCATAGGCCGACTTGCCGGGATAGATTTTATCGACGTCACGCGTTGTGGCGAGGTCGATGAGATGCGAGGCGTGCGGCCCTGTGATGTGCACCTTCTTCAGGCCGGAAACATCCATGAGCCCGGCCTTGGTGCGGATGGCGATATATTCCTCATCGGCATCCTTGTCGTAGGTCCAGGCGGTGCCCATACCGCTCCAGTCTTCGAGTTTCGACCCCAGAGCGCGATGGCGATCCGCCAGGGTTGAAAATCTCCAGGATGCCGTCATCCGCTCGTCCTCCGTTCGAAAATCCTGCTGTTCCCTGCTCCATTGCCCGAGGCCGGAGCTTTGGATGGAATATTGACCGCAAACGCGGGAAGCCTGCAATCCCCTTGAAGCAAATAATTTCATTGTCAGGCAAAATTGTTCACTCGAAACGAGCGGTTAACGCCGCGTAAATTCGTCTTGACAAGTCGGAGATTCCGGCGGAACTTATGAAAAAAATTTCACTCTCTTGAAAGAGAGCGGCGGGCGGTGGATTCGGAACCGGACGTCGGCAAAGAAGGGGAAAACCGATGTCAGACCTGCAGCAGCGCATCGAGGCGCTGTACCGCTCCGACTTGCGCGGATCCGCGCTCCTGATCGTCTGCCTGTGGGCGACGATCCTCTTCGTCCTCTTCATGACATGGCCATACATTCCGCAGAGCGGCATCAAGGCCGTCGTCGCCCTGGCCGCCGCCGCGGTGCTCATCTTCAACACGGCAGCCATCCTGGCGATGGTCAAACACTACAAGGAAGACAAGGAGTTCATCTACGGGCTCGACATCAAGAACGCCGACGCGTCCCGCAACCGCAAGTCCTGAGGGGAGAAACAATGTCCCGCTATATGCCGCCGGAACAGAGCAAGGCCGGGCAAGTCTTCGACATCGCCGTTGTGGTGGTCGCCATCTTCGTGGCGCTGTGGCTCCCGCTGAAGCTTGGTCTTGCCGGTGCCGCGAAATCCATCGATGCGCTCGATGCCAAGACCTGGGAAGCGCTCGGACAGAATCCGACCATGGCGTCGATCTGGGAAAAGCTCGGCTATACGCCGGAAACCGCGCACGACATCATCCAGAACCGGTTCCACTACATCATCGACTGGCCGACGCTGATCATCATGGCGGCCGTGCTGATCGGTTATTTCGTGTTCCTGTTCCGGGCATCCGACCGCGAATATCGCGATGTCATCAACGAAAAGTTCGACGACAAATAGAGTTTGACGACGAAGAATTTGGAGACACGGTCATGTGGGTGGCACTCTCTTACGCATGCTGGGGCATCTCGATCGTGCTCGCGCTTTGGATGCTCTACGACTGGTTCAAGGTTGATACGAACTACTCCGAGGACGTTCTGACCTCGTCGCGCGAAGGCGAGCTTGAAGCCGTTTCCGAAAAACACCGGATCTGAGTGGGGATTGATCGATGACGGTCGCGCTTGAAAACACCACCACCACAATTCACGGCGACCGGGTATCGCTGCTTCGGGTGCTTGGCCCGGCCCATGTCTGGGCGCTCGGTGTCGGCATCGTTCTGGTCGGCGAGTTCACCGGCTGGAATTTCTCGGCCGACAAGGGCGGCGCGCTGGCGGCCCTGATCGTGTGCTGGGTCGTCGGGCTGCTCTACACCTCGGTGGCCATGATCGATTCCGAGGTGACGTCGACGGTGGCCGCCGCCGGCGGCCAATATGCGCAGGCCAAGCACATCGTCGGCCCGCTGATGGCCTTCAACGTCGCGCTGTTCCTGGTTTTTGCCTATACGATGCTGGAAGTGTCCGACGCCATCCTGCTCGGCGACACCATCGTCGCCAAGGCGGGAGTCGAAGGGCTAACCCACAATTCCTTCATCGCCGCCACCATCGTGGTTCTGGCCTGGCTCAACTATCGCGGCGTGCTGATGACGCTCAACGTCAACTTCGTCATCACGGCCATCGCCTATGTCTCGATCGTCGTCCTGTTCTTCTCGGTCAGCCCTTGGACGCAAGGCACGGTGCTGAAGCTCAACGAACTGGTCACTCCAGGCAACGCGCTGCCCTATGGCTGGATCGGCGTCATTGCCGCCTTCCAGTTCGGCATCTGGTATTATCTCGGCATCGAAGGCACCACGCAGGCGGCCGAGGAAGTGCGCTCGCCGGCACGTTCCCTGCCCTACGGCACCATGGCCGGCATGATCACGCTTCTGATCGCCGCCGCCATGACCTGGTATGTCTGCGCCTCGCTGATGCCTTGGGAATATCTCGGCATCACCTATTATCCGCTGTGGGACGCCGGCAAGCTGACCGGAAGCCCGCTGCTGGAGAACCTTCTGTTCATCGCGACGCTGCTCGCCGCGCTTGCCTCCGCCAATGGCTGCATCAACGACGCGGCGCGCGCTTGGTTCTCGCTCGGCCGCGACCGCTATCTGCCGAGCTGGTTTTCGGCGGTCCATCCGAAATACCGCACGCCCTACCGGTCGATCCTGTTCCTGCTGCCGATCGCACTGGCCTTCGCCTTCATCGCCGATCTCAACCAGGCGATCACCTTCTCGATCCTGTCGGGCGTGCTGCAATACACTTTCATGAGCATCAACATCATGATGTTCAGGAAGAAGTGGCCGCTGGGCTCGATCCGCCGCGGCTACACGCACCCCTTCCATCCGCTGCCGGCAATCGTCCTGTTCTGCCTGTGCGTGGTGACCTTCTTCGCCATCTTCCTCGGCTTCGGCTCGCAGTTGATCGCCATGGTCGCCTTCTATTTCCTGATCTCGCTGTGGTTCCATTTCTACCGCTACAAATTCGTGCGGCGGGGCGACCAGTTCACCATGCCGTGGCCGAAGCCGCAGGGCTATTGATGGGAGTAGGCCCGCCCAGGATCTGGACGGGCCTTGCACGAAAAAAATGTCCGAAGTGACATCAGCACTGCTTGCCGGGGCAATTGTCCTGGCTCTCGTCCTTCATTTTGCGTGGCTGGCACGCCGCAGCCGCGACAAGGCCTCGGCAGCGCTCGCCACCGGCGAGGCCAGCATTCGCACCGTCGTCGCGGACGCGGCCAATGTCTCGGACGGCACCGCCGGCGTCATCACCTGGGAAGGATCGTGGAACGGCCAACGCGTCCAGTTGCGCACCATCGTCGACACGCTGGCGACGCGGAAACTGCCGGCGCGCTGGCTCAGTGTTTCGATCACCGAGAAGGTCGCGGTGTCAGCCATTTTCGATATGATGATGCGGCCGGGCTCACCGACGACCTTCTCCAATTTCGATCATCTGGACCATACGCTGCCGAAAGCTCCGGGATTTCCAGCCGAAGCGGTGCTGCGGACGGACCGCAGAGGCACGCGTTTTCCGCAAGGCATCATCGCCGGTCATCTTGAAACCTTTGCGGATGGCCGCGCCAAGGAGCTGCTGATCACGCCAAACGGAGTGCGCATCGTGTGGCTGCTGGCCGAGGCCGAGCGGGCACGCTACGGCGTCTTCCGGCAAGCAGCGTTCAGTGACACGCGGATCGATGCGACGCTGATCGAGCGGCTGCTCGTCTCTCTCTCGAAGCTGCGGGACGCCATCAACCAAAGCGAACGGCAGGTGGCATGAGCACTTCAAACACATCGCCGGCACCCGTGAGCCCTTATCTCGTCCTGGGCGCCGCAATCGTGCTGCCGGCAAGCGGTCATGTCATTCTTGGCGTACCCGTGCGCGGACTGCAGTTCCTTTTCTTCATGGTCATCCTGGCCTGGGTGACCGCCAAGATTTCGCCGCCGGATGCGAGCTTCGTCGGCCGTCATGCGGGCGGCTTTCTGATCTATGCGCTGTCGATCCTCGACGCCTACAAAATCGCCCGCATCCGTACCGCCAAGTGGGCTCATAATGCCCGACCGCAGGGCGATACGCAGAGTGGCATTGAGCCGCATACGTAATCAGAGGAAAATTTTTTTCATCCCATTGAATTCCAGGATTTCATTCGGTACATCATCTCTAGTCACAAACGTCGGGAGGCTGACATGTGCGGAATCGTTGGACTTTTCCTGAAGGACAAGGCGCTGGAGCCGAAGCTCGGCGCTATGCTGTCGGAGATGCTGGTATCGCTCAGCGATCGCGGCCCTGACAGCGCCGGCATCGCCATCTATGGCGCGACATCAGGCAACGAGGCCAAGATCACCATCCAGTCGCCGAAGCCGGAACGCGATTTCCGCGGCCTGGACGCCGAACTCGCCAAGGCTCTCGGAGCGCCGGTGAGCATTGCGGTCAAATCGACACACGCGGTGGTCAGGACCACGCCCGACAAGGTCGACGCGGCGCGTGAAGCCCTCCAGTCGCTCAGGCCCGACATCCGCATCATGGGCGCCGGCGAAGCGGTGGAGATCTACAAGGAAGTCGGCCTGCCCGAAGCTGTCGTCGATCGCTTCGATGTCCGCAAGATGACCGGCACGCATGGCATCGGCCACACCCGCATGGCGACGGAATCGGCGGTGACGACGATGGGCGCGCATCCCTTCTCGACGGGTGCCGACCAGTGCCTGGTGCACAATGGTTCTTTGTCCAACCACAACAATGTCCGCCGCGAACTGGTGCGCGAAGGCATGAAATTCGAGACAGAGAACGATACCGAGGTGGCGGCCGCCTACCTTTCCTCGCAAATGGCCCATGGCAAGAACCTCGGCGAGGCACTGGAAGGCACGCTCTCCGACCTCGACGGCTTCTTCACCTTCGTCGTCGGCACCAAGAACGGTTTTGGCGTGGTGCGCGATCCGATCGCCTGCAAGCCCGCCGTGATGGCCGAGACCGACCAGTATGTCGCCTTCGGCTCGGAATATCGCGCGCTGACCAAACTGCCCGGCATAGACAATGCGAAGGTCTGGGAACCGGAGCCCGCAACCGTCTATTTCTGGGAGCATTGAGTTCATGCCGGCAACCTCCAAGGCAATGCGCGACAGCCATGCGCGCGTCTTCGACCTCGACGTCCTGTCGCTGCGCGAACTCAACCAGGCGCTGCACAATCTGGCTCCCGGCTCGAACGAGACGGCGTGGGAAGTGCTCAACCCGAAAGGCAGCCATTCGGTCGCCGTCGGCGTCGACCAGCCCGTCAGCATCGATGTGCGCGGCAGCGTCGGCTATTACTGCGGCGGCATGAATTCGGGCAGCACGATCACCGTGCATGGTTCGGCCGGCCCGGGCGTTGGCGAGAACATGATGTCGGGTTCCATCGTCATCAAGGGCGACGCCAGCCAATATGCCGGCGCCACCGGCAAGGGCGGGCTGCTGGTCATCGAAGGCAATGCCTCGTCGCGCTGCGGCATCTCAATGAAGGGCATCGACATCGTCGTGCACGGCAATATCGGCCACATGTCGGCCTTCATGGCGCAGTCCGGCAATCTCGTGGTTCTGGGCGATGCCGGCGACGCGCTGGGCGATTCCATCTACGAGGCGCGGCTCTTCGTGCGCGGCAAGGTCGACAGTCTGGGCGCTGACTGCATTGCCAAGGAGTTACGGCCCGAGCATCTGGAGTTGCTGCAGGGTCTGCTCGATCGCGCCGGCGTGACCGGCGTCAAGCCGTCGGAGTTCAAGCGCTACGGCTCGGCGCGCACGCTCTACAATTTCAATATCGACAACGCCGACGCGTATTGAGGCAGCATGACCTATCGCAACCCGCCGACGACGCCGCGCAAATCCGCGACCTTCGACGACTACACGCTTTCCGAAATCCGCCGCGCCGCGGCGACCGGCATCTACGATATCAGAGGTGCCGGCGCCAAACGCAAGCTGCCGCATTTCGACGATCTTCTGTTTCTCGGCGCCTCGATCTCGCGCTATCCGCTGGAAGGCTACCGCGAGCGCTGCGACACCTCAGTGGTGCTGGGGTCGCGGCATGCGAAGAAGCCGATCGAACTAAATATCCCGATCACCATCGCCGGCATGAGCTTCGGCTCGCTATCCGGCCCGGCCAAGGAAGCGCTCGGGCGCGGCGCGACGCTGTCGGGCACATCGACCACGACCGGCGATGGCGGCATGACCGAGGAAGAGCGCGGTCATTCCAAGCAACTGGTCTATCAATACCTGCCGTCGCGCTATGGCATGAACCTGCGCGACCTGCGCCGCGCCGATGCCATCGAAGTCGTCGTCGGCCAGGGCGCCAAGCCTGGCGGCGGCGGCATGCTGCTTGGCCAGAAAATTTCCGATCGCGTCGCCGAGATGCGGACGCTGCCGAAAGGCATCGACCAGCGCTCGGCCTCGCGCCACCCCGACTGGACCGGCCCGGACGACCTTGAGATCAAGATCCTCGAATTGCGTGAAATCACCGACTGGGAAAAGCCGATCTACGTCAAGGTCGGTGGCGCCCGCCCCTACTATGATACGGCACTCGCGGTGAAGGCCGGCGCCGATGTCGTGGTGGTCGACGGCATGCAGGGCGGCACGGCGGCGACGCAGGAAGTGTTCATCGAAAATGTCGGCCAGCCGACGCTCGCCTGTATCAGGCCGGCCGTGCAGGCGCTGCAGGATCTCGGCATGCACCGCAAGGTGCAGCTGATCGTCTCCGGCGGCATCCGCAACGGCGCCGATGTCGCCAAGGCGCTGGCGCTCGGCGTCGACGCGGTGTCGATCGGCACGGCGGCACTCGTGGCGCTCGGCGACAATGATCCCCGCTGGGAGGCGGAGTACAACGAACTCGGCACCACCTCAGGCGCCTATGACGACTGGCATGAGGGCAAAGACCCTGCCGGCATCACCACGCAGGATCCGGAACTGATGAAGCGGGTCGACCCCGTGGCCGCCGGGCGCCGGCTGGCGAACTATTTGAAGGTGATGACGCTCGAGGCGCAGACCATCGCCCGCGCCTGCGGCAAGAACAGCCTGCACAATCTCGAACCCGAGGACCTCGTCGCATTGACGATCGAGGCCGCCGCCATGGCCGGCGTGCCGCTGGCCGGCACCAACTGGATACCGGGAAAGAACGGCTTCTAGAACACATCCAAAGACATAAGCGAGGAACTATAATGGGGAACGATCTCGCCGCATTCGCCAAAGAGAACGGCGTCAAATATTTCATGATTTCCTACACTGACCTGTTCAGTGGCCAGCGCGCCAAGCTGGTGCCGGCGCAGGCGATCGCCGACATGCAGAAGGACGGTGCCGGCTTCGCCGGATTTGCCACCTGGCTCGATCTGACGCCGGCGCATCCCGACATGCTGGCGGTGCCGGATCCGGACTCGGTGATCCAGCTGCCATGGAAACCGGAAGTCGCCTGGGTCGCCGCCAACTGCATCATGGACGACAAGGAGGTCGGCCAGGCGCCGCGCAACACGCTGAAGCGGCTGATCGCCGAGGCAGCCGCCGACGGCATGCATGTCAAGACCGGCGTCGAGGCCGAGTTCTTCCTGATCTCGCCCGACGGCAAGGCGATCTCCGACGAATACGACACGGCTTCGAAGCCTTGCTACGACCAGCAGGCGGTGATGCGCCGTTACGATGTCATCGCCGAGATCTGCGACCACATGCTGGCGCTCGGCTGGGGCGCCTACCAGAACGACCACGAGGACGCCAACGGCCAGTTCGAGATGAACTGGGCCTTCGACGATGCGCTGCCCACCGCCGACAAGCACTCCTTCTTCAAGTTCATGGTCAAGTCGATCGCTGAAAAGCATGGGCTGCGCGCCACCTTCATGCCCAAGCCGTTCCAGGGCCTGACCGGCAATGGCTGCCATGCCCATATCTCGGTGTGGGACGAGACCGGCAAAACCAATGTGTTTGCCGACAACTCGATGGAACTCGGCCTCTCGGCCAAGGGCAAGAACTTCCTCGGCGGCATCATGAAGCATGCTTCGGCGCTGGCCGCGATCACCAATCCGACGGTCAATTCCTATAAGCGCATCAACGCGCCGCGCACCATTTCGGGCGCGACCTGGGCGCCGAACACGGTGACCTGGACCGGCAACAACCGCACCCACATGGTGCGCGTGCCGGGGCCGGGCCGCTTCGAGCTGCGCCTGCCCGATGGTGCCGCCAACCCCTATCTTCTGCAGGCGGTCATCATCGCCGCCGGGCTCGACGGCATCCGCTCCAAGGCCGATCCCGGCAAGCGCTACGACATCGACATGTACCAGCTCGGCCATACCGTCACGGATGCGCCGAAACTGCCGCTCAACCTGCTCGACGCGCTGCGCGAGTTCGACCACGACAAATCGCTCAAGGCGGCGCTGGGTGAGGAATTTTCGTCGGCATACCTAAAGCTCAAGCACCAGGAATGGAATTCCTATGCTTCGCACTTCACGCAGTGGGAGCGCGACCACACGCTGGATATCTGACCTCCAACGCGTAGGGCGAGCGGCCTTGGAATGATTTTATGAAATACTCGATCTTCTCGCTCGCCAGCGCCGCTCTTTCCGGCCACAAGAACTGGCAACGCACCTGGCGCGACGCCGCGCCGAAGGATCGCTATGACGTCGTGATCATCGGCGGTGGCGGCCATGGGCTGGCCACCGCCTGGTTCCTGGCCAGCGAGTTCGGCATCAAAAATGTCGCGGTGCTGGAAAAGGGCTGGATCGGCTCCGGCAATGCCGGCCGCAACACCACCATCATTCGCTCCAATTACGGCCTGCCCGGCAATACCGGCTTCTACGAATTGTCGATGAAGCTGTGGGAGCGGATGGAGCAGGACCTCAACTACAACGCGATGGTCAGCCAGCGCGGCGTCATCAACCTCTATCATTCCGACGCGCAGCGCGACGCCTATGCGCGGCGCGGCAACACCATGCGCATCAACGGTATCGACGCCGAACTGCTCGACCTGGCGGCGGTCAGGAAGATGATCCCGTTCCTGAATTTCGACAATGCGCGCTTTCCCGTGCAGGGCGGGCTGCTGCAACGGCGCGGCGGCACGGCGCGGCACGACGCCGTGGCCTGGGGCTACGCCCACGCTGCCAGCGAACTCGGCGTCGACATCATCCAGAACTGCGAAGTCACCGGCTTTGTCAGGGACGCCAACGGCAAGGTGACCGGCGTCGAGACGTCGCGCGGCAGGATCGGCGCCGGCAAGGTCGGCATGGCGGTGGCCGGCTCTTCGTCGCGGGTCGCTGCAATGACCGGCCTGCGGCTGCCGATCGAAAGCCATGTGCTGCAGGCCTTCGTCTCGGAGGCGATCAAGCCTCTCATTCCCGGTGTCATGACCTTCGGCGCCGGCCATTTCTATGTCAGCCAGTCCGACAAGGGCGGGCTGGTCTTCGGCGGCGACATCGACGGCTACAATTCCTACGCCCAGCGCGGCAACATGCCTGTCATGGAAGATGTCTGCGAGGGCGGCATGGCGCTGATGCCGATGATCGGCCGCGTGCGCCTGCTGCGCCAATGGGGCGGCATCATGGACATGTCGATGGATGGTTCGCCGATCATCGACAAGACACCGGTCGACGGGCTCTACCTCAACGCCGGCTGGTGCTATGGCGGCTTCAAGGCGACACCTGGCTCAGGCTTCGTCTTCGCCCATCTGCTTGCCCGCGATGAGTCGCATGAGGAGGCCGCCCGCTTCCGTCTCGACCGGTTCCGGTCTGGCGCTGTCATCGACGAAAAGGGCCAGGGCGCCCAACCGAACCTGCACTGAAGGCGGCTGGAACCATGCGCATCCCCTGTCCCTTCTGCGGCGAACGCGAACTCGGCGAATTCACCTATCTCGGCGATGCCAAGCCGATGCGGCCGGCACCTGGAGCATCGGAAGATGAGGTCTACGATTACGTCTATCTGCGCGACAACATCGCCGGCGTGATGGACGAGAACTGGTATCACGGCGGCGGTTGCCGGGCCTGGCTGAAAGTCACCCGCAACACGCTGACGCACGAGATTTCGGCGGTCGAACCAGCGGCAGGCGCCGGCGCTAGGCAGGTCGCGAAATGAGGTTTCCTATCGAACTCGGCGCTGCCCCTCACCTGCCGGCCGGCATCCTCTCCCCGTATAGCGACGGGGAGAGGGGCGCTGCCGTCGCCGGTTTCGCCAATCGCCAGCGTTGCAGGAAGAGAGCCAGCATCGCGGCCAGCCCCCTTCTCCCCGTCATTATACGGGGCGAAGTGCCCGGCAGGGCGATGAGGGGCGGCGCCGACTTTCCGATTGTGAGGCTTGCATCGTGACTTCCTTTCAATCCAATCGCCTCGCCGACGGCGGTCTCGTCGAGCGTTCGGCGCCGCTGAATTTCAGTTTCGACGGCAAGAGCTTCTCCGGTTTCAAAGGCGACACGCTTGCCTCGGCATTGGTTGCCAACGGCGTCAAGCTGGTTGGCCGCTCGTTCAAGTATCACCGCCCGCGCGGCATCCTGACCGCTGGGTCGGAAGAGCCCAACGCGCTGGTCGAATTGCGCAGCGGTGCACGGCGCGAGCCGAACACCAAGGCGACGACGGCGGAGCTCTATGAAGGGCTCGACGCCGCCAGCCAGAACCGCTGGCCGTCACTCGACTTCGACGTGATGTCGGTCAACCAGCTGTTCGCGCCGATCTTCGTCGCCGGCTTCTACTACAAGACCTTCATGTGGCCGGCGAAATTCTGGGAAGCGATCTACGAACCGGCGATCCGCCGCGCCGCCGGCCTCGGCCGCGCTGCTGGCATCGCCGATCCCGACCATTACGACAAGGCCTGGGCGCATTGCGACGTGCTGATCGCCGGCTCCGGCCCGACTGGCCTCGCGGCCGCCCTCGCAGCCGGCCGCAGCGGCGCCCGCGTCATCCTGTGCGAAGAGGATTTTGTCCTCGGCGGCCGCCTGCTTGCCGATGGCGGCATGATCGATGGATTGCCTGCCGCCGAATGGATTGCGCGAACGCTCAGTGAGCTTGCCGCCATGCCCGATGTCCGCATCATGA
>NZ_JAPYKP010000035.1:0-47055 GCF_037179725.1 Mesorhizobium sp. Cs1321R2N1
CGCCATCCAGGCGCTGCTGCCGCATTGCCCTGTCGTCGCCGGGTCGTCCGTGCTGGACCGGCTGCGCGCCGTCAAGTCGCCAGGCGAGATCGACCTCCTGCGGCAAGGCATCATCTTGTCCGAAGCCGGGCTGGAGCGGCTGCAGGTCGACGCCATGGCCGGCATGCGCCAGGGCGACCTCGTCGCGCTCTACCGGCAAGGCGTCGCCACGGCGGCGGCCGGCTTGTCTCATCCGGTCACCACGGCCGAATATATGACGCTCGGTGCCCGGGCCAAAGGCGCCGACGCCAGGGCCGTGGCTGGCGATCCGCTGAAATGCGACATGGTCTGCACGGTCGGCGGCTACGCCTCCGACATGTCGCGCAACTTCACCTTCGGCCCGCCCCCGGCGGATCAAGCGGAGCTGCACGCCATTGCCGAGCGCGCCTTCGAGGATGGCCTGGCCGAGCTTGTCCCCGGAAACACGCTCGCCCATGTCCACCGCGTCGCCAGCGAAAGCCTGGCGCTGCAAGGCCTGCGCTCCTACCGTCGCGGCCATTTCGGCCACGGCGTCGGCCAGTCGGTCTTTTCCGAACAATGGCCGTTCATCGCCGCCGACAGCGATATCGCGATCGAGGCCGGCATGGTGCTGGCCTTCGAGATCCCGCTCTACATCGACGGCCTCGCCAGCTTCAATCTCGAGGACCAGTTCCTGATCACACCGGATGGACCGGTTGTGATGAACCGGCTGCCGAGACGGCTGGAGGTGATTGGATAGGGAAGGCAGGGGTTGGCGCGCTTGCGTTGCCCATTGCGAGGCGGCACTCTACGGCGCCCCCCTCTGCCCTGCCGGGCATCTCCCCCTCAAGGGGGGAGATTGGCGGTTTCGGCGCCGACTTCTCTTCTTGCAGCGTCGAAAATTGGCGAAGGCGGTCGTGACAAGCAATCTCCCCCCTTGAGGGGGAGATGTCCGGCAGGACAGAGGGGGGCGCCACGGAACTCGGCGGTGATGCCTGGGCACGCATCGGCTGCAACGGTGCCGGGTGCATGGAACGACAGCGTACAGACATGATAAGAAATCGGGTCGAAAGCGGGCTAGGGAAGATCGACTTCATGACCGGAGCTGCCAGACATCCGATTGCCGTGCCCGAATATGCCGACACGTTGAAGCCGACCGCCTCGCGCTTCGCCTTCCTGGCAATGATCGACGTCTTGGCGGTAGCCTCGGCCTACAAGCTCGACGGCTCGGCCCGCGAGACGGTACGCCGCATCAAATACAACGCCCAGATCCACCGTACGGGGAAGGAAATGGAGCCGTTGGGAGATTGAGAGGCGGGCGCGGCGCGTCTTCCTTCCCCCCTTGTGGGGGAAGGTGGATCGGCGCGACAGCGCCGAGACGAATGAGGGGTGTTCCAGCGGAGTGAGACGCTGGTGTTCCCTGGAACACCCCTCATCCGTCGCCTTCGGCGACACCTTCTCCCACAAGGGGAGAAGGAAGAAGAAAGAGGGAAGAAATGCTCGAAATGTCACCATCCAAACAGGCGGCCGCTTGGCTTGATTCCTTTTCGCAGGCGCTTGAATCCGGCGACGTATCGGCCGCAAGCAACCTGTTCGTCGACGATTGCTACTGGCGCGACCTGCTGACCTTCACCTGGAACATCACCACCATGGAAGGCCGCGACGCCATCGCCGATATGCTGAAGTCGACGCTGGCGACGACCAAGCCCGCCGCATGGCAGCTTTCCGGCGAAGCGACCTCGGATGAAGGCACGATCGAGGCCTGGTTCACCTTCGAAACGGCGGTGGCCACGGGACAAGGCATCATGCGCCTGCGCGATGGCCGCTGCCGCACGCTGTTCACGGCGATGACCGACCTGAAAGGGTTCGAGGAGCGCAAGGGCGCGGCGCGGCCGCTCGGCGTGCGCCACAAAGCCGATCCGGAACGCGAAACCTGGTCGGAAGCGCGGGCGCGCGAGACGCGCGAGCTTGGCGTCTCCGAGCAACCCTATTGCCTGGTCATCGGCGGCGGCCAGGGCGGCATCATGCTCGGCGCAAGGCTGCGTCAGCTCGGCGTGCCCACCATCGTCATCGAGAAGAACGAACGGCCAGGCGATTCCTGGCGCAACCGCTACCGCACGCTCGTGCTGCACGATCCGGTCTGGTACGATCATCTGCCCTACATTCCGTTCCCCGACAATTGGCCCGTCTTCACGCCCAAGGACAAGATGGGCGACTGGCTGGAAATGTACACGCGCGTCATGGAGCTGAATTACTGGGGCGCCACCAGGTGCCTCAGCGCCAGTTACGACGAGGCGGAGAAAGAATGGACCGTGGTGGTCGACCGCGTCGGCCAGCGCACCACGCTGAAGCCGAAGCACCTTGTCTTCGCCACCGGCGCCTACGGTCCGCCGCGCAAGATCGAGCTGCCCGGCGCGGACCAGTTCGAGGGTGAGTTGCTGCATTCCAGCCAGTATGCCAGCGGCGAGAAATTCCGCGGCAAAAAGGTCGCCGTCATCGGTGCGGCCAGTTCCGGGCACGATGTCTGCGTCGACCTCTGGGAAAGCGGCGCCGACGTCACTATGATCCAGCGTTCGCCGACCACCGTGGTCAAGTCGGACACGCTGATGCAGGTCGGCTTCGAGATCTTCTCCGAGGATGCGCTGGCGCGCGGCATCACCACGGAAAAGGCCGACATGATCGTCGCCTCGACGCCGTTCGCGCTGGTGCCCAAGGGCCAGCGCGCGCTCTACGACGTCATCCGCGCGCGCGACGCCGCTTTCTACGAGCGTCTCGCCGCGTCCGGCTTCGCGCTGGATTTCGGCGACGACGAGACCGGCCTATTGATGAAGGCCTACCGCACCGGCTCGGGCTATTACATCGATGTCGGCGCGTCCGACCTGATCATCGATGGCAAGATCGGCATCCGCAGCGGCGTCGCGATAAAATCGCTGACAGGCAAAGGCATCCTGTTCGAGGACGGCAGCGAGATCGAGGCCGATGCCATCATCGCCTGCACCGGCTACCAGTCGATGAACGAGAACGTGGGGGCTCTCGTCTCGCGCGAGGTCGCCGACAAGGTCGGCCCGTGCTGGGGCCTCGGCTCCGGCGTCAAGGGCGACCCCGGCCCCTGGCAAGGCGAATTGCGCAACATGTGGAAGCCGACGGCGCAGGAAGCACTATGGTTCCACGGCGGCAATCTGGCCCTGTCGCGGTTCTATTCGAAATACGTGGCGCTGCAGATCAAGGCGCGGATGGAAGGGATCGAGACGCCGGTGTACGGGGCGCCGGGCCTCTAGCTTCTTCCTTCTCCCCTTGTGGGAGAAGGGAAGACCGCACGGCCTCACTCATGCCTATGCCCGAAATGCCGGGCCGCCACCTCGACATGCGTATGGTTTGCATGCGCTTCGAAGCGCTCGGTCTCGCTGACATCGTTCGCCGCCTCGTTAGGCCACCAGGTGCCGCCGATGACGATGCCTTCCGACATCAGCCGCTGGTCGGCGACCAGCGAGGCGCCGACCGCGTCGACGAAGGTGAAGCGGCCCGAACGCTGCCGCAGCACGGCGACATCCCCCGCCGTGCCGACCGCCAGCGTGCCGAGGTCCGGCCGCGCGATCGCCTGCGCCGGCGCCTGCGTCGCGGCGCGCAAAACCTCGACCAGCGGCATGCCGAGCGCCATCAGCTTCGACATGCACACCAATATGTCGAAGGCCGGCCCGTCGACGCAGTAGAGATGCACATCGCTCGAAATGACGTCGGGCGCCAGACCTTCGGCGAGCATGGCGCGGGCGACGTCGAAATCGAACGAGCCCATGCCGTGGCCGAGATCGAAAATGACGCCGCGCTCACGCGCCAGCCGCATGTCGGGCCGCACCATGCCGGAGGCGAAGACCGGCGCATTGGGGAACGGCCGGAAGCAATGGGTGAGAATGTCGCCCCGGCGCAGGCGCGGCAGCACTTCGGAGCGGCCGGGCGGCGGCTCGTCTATATGCGCCATCAGCGGCAGCCCGGCCTTGTCGGCGGCTTCCAGCGCCAGATCGACCGGCGCGATGCCGCTGGTGCCGCCGGCATGCTTGCCGGAGCGGACCTTGACGCCGACGACGACGTCGGCGTGCTCGCGCGCGGCCGCCACCACCTCGCGCGGTTCGCAAAGCCGGAGATCGCTGCATTCGCCGACCGACACCGTCTGCGAAAAGCCGAAAATGCCGGCAAAGGAAATGTTGACATAGGCCAGGATGCGCACCTTGGAGCGCTCCATGACATGGCGGCGGAAGCCGAGGAAATTGCCCGCACCCGCGCTGCCGGCATCGATGAAGGTGGTGGTTCCGCTCTTGGCGGCGAGCCTGTCGGCATCGACGCCGAGCGAAGTGCCGCCCCAATAGACGTGGCTGTGCAGGTCGACCAGACCGGGCGCGACGATGCAGCCGGTCGCATCGACCACCTGCGTGGCGCTGGTCACCGGGACATCGGCGTCGACAGCGGCGACACGGCCATTGGCGATGGCGACATCGCGTGGCGCGTCGATGCCGGACGCCGGATCGATCAGCCGTCCGCCCTTCAGCAGGAGGTCGAATTGCATGGAGATGCCCTCCGCCTTGTTACTTTGCCTTTCAGGCCGGCCTGTACGCGACGGCCTCGACTTCGATCTTGATGTCGATCATCAGCCGCGATTCGACCGTGGTGCGCGCCGGCGGATTCTTCGGGAAGTGCCTGGCATAGACCGCGTTGAAGCCGCCGAAGTCGCGCGCGTCCTCGAGCCAGACGGTGGTCTTGACCACATCGTCCATCGTACAGCCGGCGAGCGCCAGCGCGGCCTTCACATTGGCGAGCACCTGCTCGGTCTGTTCCGCAATGCCGCCCTTGACCACGATGCCGTCGCCGCCGACCGGAACCTGGCCCGAGACAAAGACGAAGTCGCCGGCCCGCACGGCGGGCGACAGCGGCACGTGGGATGTTCCAAAAGCCTGCTTGGGCAAGGGACGGCCTCCTCCGGTGACATGGCAAGGCACCGAGGCGGCGCCCGCTTCGGGACGAGATTTACCGCGATCGGGGTGATCCCGATAGGGCCCTTGTTGGAAAGCAACATCCTTCGAAATCCGTGTTGCTTTATTACAGAAGCGCTTGCATCGTGCGCGCTGCCGGACGGGGTCGACGCCACGACGGAGAGACGCCCTTGCGAGACCGGGAGCCCCGACGATGACCTTCGACAAGAACCCGTTTCCTTCCGGTGACGCCGACCGCCACGCGCTGTGGGAGATGCTGGTGCGGCGCGACATCGACGCCTTCATCGGCCAGGACTGGTCCATGGTCGAGAGCGACTTCATCGCCGAAAGCTTCTTCGGCATGCACGCGCATTTCCTGGCCAATGCCGACGCCTGGCGATTGCAGTTCCCGCGGCTGGAGATCTATCGCGACGAGTGGCTGCGCCAGGCCAAGGAAACGGCCGCGACCAAATTCGCCGAGCCGCTGCGCGAGGCGCTGTTTCGCGTCACCAATCTGCGCGACATCGATGTCGACGGCGACCGCGCGGTGCTGCACAAGAAGTTCGACGGCAGCGTCGCCAAGGCGGATGGCAGCGTCGACCGGCTGAAATGGCAGACGCTGTATTTCTGCCGGAAGGTCGGGGCGAACTGGAAGATAGCCGGCTTCGTCGGCTACATGCCGTATCCACTGGGCGGCTAGCCGAGGCGCCGGCTGATTGCCGTGCGGGCGCTCGGCGCTCAGTACAGCGTGATGATAGCCGGCAGCAGTCCGCTTTCCCGGAGATACTCGACGAGTTCGATGATCGGGAAGATGGCGAGGAAATAGAGCCCGTCGAAAAAAGTGCGCTTCAGCGCGCGCGTCGAGAACTGCAGCTCGTCACTGTCGCGGTAGAGCAGCGGGTTCGGCCAGAACCGGGGCGTCGCCTTGATATAGGCTGAATAGGCCGGGCCGAACTTGCCCAGAAGATATTCAGCTTCCTTGCGCGCCGTGACGCGGAAGATCAGGAAGCTGGCAACGCCGAGGACGGCGGCCGCCACCAGCGAGCCATAGAGCAGACCGATACCGACCGCACCGACCGTCGAGAAGAAGTAGAGCGGGTTCTGGGTCATCGAGAATGGGCCCGCCGAAACCAGCTCCTCATTCTTCTTGCCGCCGACATAGAGGATGCTCCACAGCCGGCCGGCGACGCAGGCGAGCACCAGGCAGAAGCCGAGGAATTCAAGCGTCTCGTGGCCGTGCGAGCCTTCGCTGAGCGCCGGCTTTGTCAGGAACAGCAGCAGCACCGCCAGCACTGCCGCGACGCGGGTGAAAATCAGCCGCTTGCGCTGGACGAAAGCCTTCGAAACCGGCTTGAGGGAGGCGTAGGTCATTGGTGTTTTCCTGGGGCGCTCTCTACGAGCCCGGCCACTGGGGCACGCCATTGATGGCGGATACAAGGCGGTCGCCTTCTGTCAGCGCACCTCGATTATTCGTAAAGACCTTTTGCGCCAGGCAAAGCCATCCTTACGAATTTGTATGCCGCCAGACAGGCTGGCGTGAAGTCGCTTGCCTATTGTCCGGATGCCGGATCGCCGCCGCAACCATCGACATCGGACACCAGCCATGCTCGCGCCCAACACACCCCCCGCCGTACCAAGCCCCAACCGGGTTCCCGACGTCACCCTCGACTTCTGGCTGATCAAGCTGATGGCGGTGACAATGGGCGAAACGGCGGCCGACTATCTCGCCGTCAACCTCGGTCTCGGGCTGACCGTCACCTCGCTGATCATGGCCGGCGTCCTGATCGTCGCTCTCGTGCTGCAGTTCGCGCAGAAACGCTACGTGCCCTGGGCCTACTGGCTGGCGGTGGTGCTGATCAGCATCATCGGCACGCTGGTCACCGATAACCTCGTCGACAATTTCGGCGTGCGCCTGCAGACCACCACGATTGCCTTCTCGGTGGTGCTCGCGGCGACGTTCGCGGTCTGGTACGCGAGCGAGCGGACGCTCTCTGTCCACACCATCTTCACCACCCGCCGAGAGATCTTCTACTGGCTGGCGATCCTGTTCACCTTCTCGCTCGGCACCGCCGCCGGCGATCTTGTCGCCGAGAGTTTCGACATGGGCTATCTGGCCACGGGCCTGCTGTTCGGCGGCGTCATCGCGCTCATCGCGCTCGCCTATTATCTCATCCACCTGAACGCCGTTCTGGCCTTTTGGCTCGCCTATATACTGACGCGTCCGCTGGGTGCCTCCTTCGGCGATTGGCTGTCGCGGCCGCCCGAATATGGCGGTTTGGGTTTCGGCACCATTTTCACCAGCCTGATCTTCCTCGGCTGCATCATCGCCCTGGTTCTCTCCATGACACTGAGGCAAACCGCCGGCGATGCCGACGAGATCCTGCTGGAATCGGACTGAGCCGCCGCCGGGCGCTGCGGCGGCAGCCGGCCTTGCGCCCATCCTAGGAACGGACCCGTGCCGGTGATAACCTGTCCCCGATATCGGCAGTCAACCGGAACAGCGATGCGGCTACTTCTCGTCGAGGACGACCACAGGACGGCGGACTACATCGTCAGGGGATTGACCGAGGCCGGCCATGTCTGCGACCTCCTGCGCAACGGGCATGATGGACTTTTCGCCGCGACCAGCGGCGGCTACGACGTGATCGTCGCCGACCGGATGATCCCGGGCCTCGACGGCCTGTCGATGGTCAAGGCTGTCCGCGCCGCGGGCGTGCGCACACCGGCGATCTTCCTCACCTCCGTCGGCGGCATAGACGACCGCGTCGAGGGGCTCGAGGCCGGCGGCGACGACTATCTGGTCAAGCCCTTCGCCTTTTCCGAATTGCTTGCCCGCATCAACGCGCTTGGCCGGCGGCCGGCCGCGCAGGAGCAGAAGACCGTGCTCAGGGTTGCCGATCTCGAGATGGACCTGATCATGCGCCGCGTCGTCAGGCACGGCCAGCCGATCGACCTGCAGCCGAGGGAGTTCAGCCTGCTCGAGGTGCTGATGCGCGGCGAGGGCCGCGTCATCACCCGCACCATGCTTCTGGAACGCGTCTGGGATTTTCATTTCGATCCCAAGACCAGCGTCGTCGAGACCCATATCAGCCGGCTGCGGGCCAAGGTCGACAAGCCGTTCGATACCCAGCTCATCCACACCATCCGCAACACCGGCTACAGCCTGCACCCGCCGCTCCCCCAGTGATCGCGACATCCCGATGACCGCGACTTTCTCATGACGGCGACCTGGACCCGCCTGCTGCGCAGCACGCCGTTCCGGCTTGCCCTGACGTTCGCCTTCCTGTTCATGCTGGCCTTCGTGCTGGCGGGCGCCATCGTCTACCAGATGATGAGCGCCGACCTTGCCGAGCAGCTCGACGACACCATCAAGGAAACCTATTCTGTCATCGCCGCGACCTATGCCGGCAATGATCTCAAGGAGCTGGTGGAGACCGTCGAAAGCCACTCCACGCGCAGCCTGAAGAAGGCACAGCTCTTTTCGCTGACCGACGCGGCCGGCAACCGTATCGCCGGCAACTTCACCGCCGCTGGGCTTCCCGACGGTTTCTCGATGTTCGGCGCCGAGATGCCTGGCCTGCCGCCGGGCACCGAATACCGCGCCTATTCCGGTTCGGTGGGTGCCAACACTTTGACCATCGCCTTCAGCCTCTCCGAGACGGAGGAGCTGGAGACGATCATGCTGATGAGCTTCGGCTGGGCGACCCTGATCATCACCGGTCTGGCCGTCACCGGCGGCGCCCTGCTCGCCTCGCGCGTCCAGCGCCGTCTCGACGGCATTGCCGCCACGATGGTCGACGTTTCGCATGGCAGGCTCGACACCCGCATCCCGCTGACCGGCAAGGGCGACGACATCGACATCGTCTCCAGCCAGGTCAACGCGGCACTCGATCGCCTGTCGGCACTGGTCGAAGGCATGAAGCAGGTCAGCGCCGACATCGCGCACGATCTTAAGACGCCGCTCAACCGCCTGCAGATGATCCTGGAGGGTGCGGCCGACAAGGCCGCGCGGCACCAGGACGTCTCCGACGATCTGGCCGACGCCCGCACGGAAGGCCATCAGATCAACGAGACCTTCGACGCGTTGCTGCGGATCGCACAGATCGAGGCCGGTGCGCGCAAGGCGCGCTTCACCGATGTCGATCCCGGCGAGATCCTGCGGACCATCGCCGAGATCTACACCGATGTGGCCGAGGACGACGGCAAGTCGCTGTTGCCGCCGCGGCTGGAGGAGACGACGGGCCGGATTCACGGCGATCGCGAACTGTTGACGCAGATGGTCGCCAATCTGGTGGAGAACGCGCTGCGCCATTGCCCGCCCGGCACCTCGATCGAACTGTCGGTGACGCGCCAGGGTGACCGCGCCCTAGCCAGCGTCGCCGACAACGGCCCCGGCATTCCCGCCGACGAGCGTGAAAAAGTGTTTCAGCGGCTCTACCGGCTGGACCACAGCCGATCGACGCCGGGCAGCGGTCTCGGCCTCAGCCTCGTCCGGGCCATCGCCGACCTGCACGGCGCGACCATCACGCTCGAGGACTGCCGGCCTGGGCTGGCCGTGGTGGTGAGTTTTCCCTTGGCGACGGATTAACTTCGGAAGTTGGCGAAACCCGGTGTAACGGCCAATCTCCCCCCTTGCGGTGGAGATGCCTGGCAAGGCAGAGGGGGTGCTGTCCCGCTGGCCTGTCGATCTGTGGTCACGTCGATACACCGGCCCAGGCTGGCGATCCTTCACACCCCCCTCTGGCCTGCCGGCCATCTCCCCCGCAAAGGGGGAGATCGGCTGTATCGATCTTCACCTGTCGATCCGTGTCGATAGGATGATCGACGACGCGGTCCGCTCCACCCCGTCCATGGCGCCGATCTGGTCGAGCAGCGTGTCGAGGTCGCGGATCGACGGCGCGTCGACGATGACGATCATGTCGAAATTGCCGCTGACCGAATGCAGTGTCCGCACGGGCGCCAATGCCTGCAGGCTGCGCACCACCCTATCGGCCAGCTTGGGCGTGACGGTGAGCAGCACATGCGCCCTGACCAGCCCCTGCTCATAGTCCGGCGCCAGCCTGACGCCATAGCCCGTGATGATGCCGCGCTGCTCCAGCCGCTCGATCCGGCTTTGCACCGTGGTGCGCGAAACGCCGAGCTGCCGCGCCAGTTCGGCCGTCGAGGCGCGCGCGTTGGCGCGCAGCAGGGAAAGCAGGGCCTGTTCGGCATTACTGAGCATTTCGACAAAACTCTTCGGCAAATTAACTAAAGATAGGGTGCGGTTTGCAAGATCTCACGCTTCCTTTCGACAGGCAAGCTGCGATGATTCCGGCGAACGCAGATGGCAGGGTATTTGACCATGAACAACATAGCTATCGTCGGGGCCGGCAAGATCGGCTCGACCATCGCCGAAATGCTCGCCGCAACGGGTGACTACCACGTCACCCTCGTCGACCGCTCGGCCGCGCAACTCACTGCCGCCGAAGTGCCCGACGGCGTCGAGACACTCGAACTCGACATCGCGGCGGTCGGTGCGCTTGAAGCCGCACTCGCCGGCAAGTTTGCGGTGCTGAGCGCCGCCCCCTTCCATCTCACCACGCGCATCGCCGAAGCGGCGGCCAGCGCCGGCGTGCACTATCTCGATCTCACCGAGGATGTCGTCTCGACTAGGCGCGTCAAGGAGCTGGCACGTTCCGCCAAGAGCGCCTTCATCCCGCAATGCGGACTGGCGCCGGGCTTCATCTCGATCGTCGCCAACGATCTCGCCAGCCGCTTCGACACGCTGGAAAGCGTGCGCATGCGCGTCGGCGCGCTGCCGCAATACCCGTCCAACGCGCTGAACTACAATCTGACCTGGAGCACCGACGGCGTCATCAACGAATATTGCGAGCCTTGCGAGGCGATCGTCGAGGGCGAGCTGGTCGAAGTGCCGCCGCTGGAGGAGCGCGAGGAATTCTCGCTCGACGGCGTCACCTATGAGGCGTTCAACACCTCGGGTGGGCTCGGCACCTTGGCCGAGACGCTGAAGGGCAAGGTGCGCACGCTGAACTACCGCACCATCCGCTATCCCGGCCACGCCGCGATCATGAAGGCGCTGCTCAACGACCTTGGCCTTCGCCACCGCCGCGACGTGCTGAAGGACATTTTCGAAAGCGCCCTGCCGGCGACGCTGCAGGACGTGGTCATCGTCTTCGTCACCGTTTCCGGCCGCAAGAACGGCCGCCTGCTGCAGGAGACCTACGCCAACAAGATCTATTCCAGGCGCGTCGGCCAGACCGTGCGCAGCGCCATCCAGATCACCACCGCCTCCGGCATCTGCGCCGTGCTCGACATGCTGGCCGATGGCAGCTTGCCGGCGACCGGCTTCGTCAAGCAGGAGGAAATCGCGCTCGAAGCCTTCCTCGCCAACCGCTTCGGCCGCGCCTATGCCCAACATGAGATGGTAAGCCGGCTAGCGGGGTAAGCTTTTCGGATATGCCGGCGGGACAGCGCCCCCCTCTGTCCTGCCGGACATCTCCCCCTCGAGGGGGGAGATTGGACTTCACTGCGGCCTTCGCCAATTTTCGGTGGTGAAGTAACCCGCAGCGTCGAAACTGCCGATCTCCCCCCTTGAGGGGGAGATGCCCGGCAGGGCAGAGGGGGGCGCTGTCCCGCCGGCATTGCCGATCTGCGTCGGCGCGACACCTCAAATATGCAGCGCGTGCCCGAGCGCCTTTAGCGCGGCTTCCTGGAACCCTTCGCCTTGCGTCGGATGCGAATGGATCGTGCCTGCGATGTCCTCCAGCCTTGCCCCCATCTCCAGCGCCAGCCCAAACGCCGCCGACAGCTCCGACACGCCCTGACCGACCGCCTGGATGCCGAGCACCAGATGATTGTCCGCACGCGCCACGACGCGAACGAAGCCATCCTCGCCGAGCTTGGTCATGGCGCGGCCATTGGCGGCGAAGGGGAACAGGCCGATCTTGATCTCGCCGAGCGCCTTGGCCTCTTCAGGCGACAGACCCGCCGTCACCAGCTCGGGATCGGTGAAGCAAACGGCGGGGATCGAGCGTTTGTCCCAGCTGCGCTTGTGGCCGGCGACGATTTCGGCGACCATCTCGCCTTGCGCCATCGCCCGGTGCGCCAGCATCGGCTCGCCGGTGACGTCGCCGATGGCGAAGACGCCGCGCATCGAGGTGCGGCACTGGTCGTCGATCCTGATGAATTTCCCGCCCTGTCGAGATCGATCTGCTCGAGCCCCCAGCCCTCGGTCACCGGCTTGCGGCCGACCGTCACCAGGATCTTGTCCGCCGCGACCTTGCCGCTCTTGCCGTCGGATGTCTCGACCAACAGCGCATCGCCTTTTGTCGACAGTCCCTTGGCCTTGGCGCCGAGCATCACCTCGACGCCAAGTGCGGCGAGCCGCTTGACCACCGGCCGGGTCAACTCCGCATCATACTGTGCCAGCACGCGCGGCAAGGCCTCGACCAGGGTCACCTTGGCGCCCATCTTGGCGAAGGCCATGCCGAGCTCGAGGCCGATATAGCCGCCGCCGACGACCGCAAGCCTCTTCGGCACTTCGCTCAGCGCCAGCGCCTCGGTGGATGAAATCACCGGTCCGCCGAAGGGCAGGAGTTCGACCGGCGCCGAGCCCGTCGCGATCACGATCACTTCCGCGCGGATCACCTGGCTGCCGGTCTCGGTCTCGACCTCGACGGTCTTGCCGTCGCGAAACCTCGCCCAGCCGTGCACGGTCTTCACCCCGGCCTTCTTGAGCAGGCCGGCGACGCCACTGTTGAGCCGGCTGACGATCCCGTCCTTCCAGGCGATGGTCCTGGCCAGATCGAGCACCGGTGCCGTGACCGAAATGCCGAGCGGGCTCTTGCCGCCGGCCATGTGCGCGACCTTCTCGAATTCCTCCGCCGCATGGATCAGCGCTTTTGAGGGGATGCAGCCGACATTGAGGCAGGTGCCGCCGGGCTTGCCCGCCTCGACGATGACCGTATCGACGCCGAGCTGCCCGGCACGAATGGCGCAGACATACCCGCCCGGCCCGGCGCCGATGACGAGCAGCTTGCAAGAGATTTCTTTCATGGCGTCGGCTTCCCTTGGACGAAGGCCGCCGCGCGCTTTTGCCTTCTCCCCTTGTGGGGTCCGCAGGACGGGGCGAGACCAGTGGCTCGCCCCAGGGCGGTGGATCGGCGCGCCAGCGACGAGACGGATGAGGGGTGTTCCAGCGGAGTGAAACGTCGGCGTTCCCTGGACCACCCCTCATCCGTCGCCTGCGGCGACACCTTCTCCCACAAGGGGAGAAGGGGGAGCTTACATCCGCCCGCCGCGCATTGATTTCCGTTCGAGACCGACCCCATCATCCCCTCTCAATCCACGAAAATCAGCGCCGGCGTCTCCAGCAGCGCCTTTATCCGCTGGATGAACACCGCCGCGTCCCAGCCGTCGATGACGCGGTGGTCGAAGCTCGACGACAGGTTCATCATCTTGCGCGGGATGAACTGAGTGCCGTCCCACACCGGCCGCACCATCATCTTGTTGACGCCGATGATCGCCACTTCCGGATGATTGATGACCGGCGTCGTCGCCACACCCCCCATGGCGCCGAGCGAGGTGATGGTGATGGTCGAGCCCGACAGCTCGTCACGCATCGCCGTGCCCGACTTGGCCGCCTCGGCCAGCCTGGCGACCTCGGCGCCGCACTCCCAGATGTCGCGCGCCTCGGCGTGCTTGACGACAGGCACCACCAGCCCCGACGGCGTCTGCGCGGCGATGCCGATATGGATGCCGCCATGCTGGTGGATGATGCCGGCCTCGTCGTCGAACAGCGAATTGAGCTGGGGCTGGTCCGCGATCGCCTTGACCATCGCCCGCATCAGGAACGGCAGCAGGGTCAGCTTCGGCCTCTCCGCGCCGCCCTTGGCAACACGCTTCTCCTTGTTGAGCGCGGCGCGCAATTCCTCGAGCGCCGTCACGTCGATCTCCTCGACATAGGTGATGTGCGGGATGCGCGATTTCGACAGCGTCATCTTCTCGGCGATCTTGCGCCGCAGGCCGACCAGTTTGATATCCTCGATGGCATCGTTGCGGGCGAGGCCCGATGCCTTGGCCACTTGCGGCCCGCGCGCCAGGAAGGCCTCGATGTCTTCATGGCCGATGCGGCCGGCCGGGCCGCTGCCTGCCACTTGCCTGAGATCGATGCCGGCCTCTTTGGCGCGCAAGCGGACAGCTGGCGAGGCCAGCGGCTTTTCGCCTTCCGGGCGCGGTGCGCCGGCCGAGGCCTGTGCCATGGTCTTGGCGGCGGCCGGCGATGGCGCGAGTTTCGCCGGTGCCTCGGCGGGCTTTGCCTTGGCGGCCGGTGCGGTTTCGGGCTTTGGGCTCGCCGGCCTTGCGGGCGCTTCGGCTTCGGCGGCCGGTGCCGTCCTTTGCCCGGCGGCCTTCACATTGCCCTCGCCCGCCACTTTCAGCCGCACGATGGGCGAACCGATCGCCACCGTGTCGCCGATCTCGGCGCCCAGCCACAGGATCTCGCCATCGACGGGCGACGGGATTTCGACCGTCGCCTTGTCGGTCATCACGGCGGCCAGCAACATGTCCTCGCGCACGATGTCGCCGATCTTCACATGCCATTCGACGAGTTCGGCCTCGGCGACGCCCTCGCCGACATCGGGCAGCTTGATGATGTGTTCGCCCATTTCAGGCCTCTCTAAGCTTCCAATGTTTCGATGAGCGCACGGCCGACACGGGCCGGGCCGGGGAAATAGTCCCACTCCTGCGCGTGCGGATAGGGCGTGTCCCAGCCGGCGACGCGGACCACCGGCGCTTCCAGATGGTAGAAGCAGTTTTCCTGTACCAGCGCCGACAGTTCGGCGCCGAACCCTGACGTCAGCGTCGCCTCGTGTACGACCACGCAACGTCCGGTCTTCTTGACCGAGGCCACGATCGTATCGAGGTCGAGCGGCAGCAGCGTCCTGAGGTCGATGATCTCGGCATCGATGCTGGTCTCCTCGGCCGCGGCCTGGGCGACATAGACCATGGTGCCGTAGGCGAGCACCGTGACAGCGGAACCCGCCCTGCGGATCGCCGCCTTGCCGAGCGGCACGGTATAGTGGCCGTCGGCGACCTCGCCGAGCTCGTGCTTCGACCACGGCGTCACCGGCCGGTCGTGATGGCCGTCGAAAGGGCCGTTATAGAGCCGCTTCGGCTCGAGGAAGATCACCGGGTCGGGATCCTCGATCGCCGCGATCAAAAGCCCCTTGGCGTCATGCGGGTTGGATGGCACCACCGTCTTCAGTCCGGACACATGGGTGAACAGCGCCTCCGGGCTCTGGCTGTGCGTCTGGCCGCCGAAGATACCGCCGCCGGTCGGCATCCGCACCACGATCGGGCAGGTGAAATCACCGTTCGACCGGTAGCGCAGCCTTGCGGCTTCCTGCGTCAGCTGGTCGTAGGCCGGATACATGTAGTCGGCAAACTGAATTTCCACGCATGGCTTCAGGCCATAGGCGGCCATGCCGATGGCCGAACCGACAATGCCGGATTCGTTGATCGGCGCGTCGAAGCAGCGGCTCTTGCCGTATTTGGCCTGCAGGCCGTGGGTGACGCGAAAAACGCCGCCGAAGAAGCCGACATCCTCGCCGAACACGACGACTTTGCTGTCGCGCTCCATCGAAACGTCCATGGCGTCCCGGATGGCCTCGATCATGGTCCGCCTTGGCATGGCTCAGACTCCCGCCTGCTGGCGCTGGCGCCTGAGATGCGGCGGCATCTCGGCATAGAGGCCCTCGAACATGTCGCGCGTCGACGGCTTGCCGCCGGCATGCAGCGTGCCGTGGCTTTCCGCCTCCTTCTGCGCCGCGATCACCGTGTCGAGGATTTCCGCCTCGGCCTGCGCGTGCCGCTCATCCGACCAGACGCCGAGCTTGATCAGATGGTTCTTCAGCCGCACGACCGGATCGCCGAGCGGCCAGGCGTCGGACTCGGTCTTTGGCCGGTAGGCGGAGGGATCGTCCGAACTCGAATGGGCGCCAGCGCGATAGGTGACATATTCGACCAGCGTCGGCCCGAGATTGTTGCGGGCCCGCTCGGCTGCCCACTTGGCCACCGCATGGACCGCCAGATAGTCGTTGCCGTCGACGCGCAGCGACGGAATGCCGAAGCCGAGGCCGCGCGCCGCGAAGGTGCCCGAGCCGCCGCGCGCAATGCCCTGAAAAGTCGAGATCGCCCACTGGTTGTTGACGACGTTGAGCACCACGGGTGCCTTATAGGTGGAAGCGAACACCAGCGCCGAATGGAAATCGGATTCGGCCGTCGAGCCGTCGCCGATCCAGGCGGCGGCGATGCGCGAATCGTTCGAGATCGCCGAGGCCATCGCCCAGCCGACCGCCTGGATATACTGCGTCGCCAGATTGCCGGAGATCGAGAAGAAGCCGTGCTCTTTCGACGAATACATGATCGGCAGCTGCCTGCCTTTCAGCGGATCGGCCTCGTTGGAATAGATCTGGTTCATCATCGTGACCATCGGATAGCCGTCGGCGATCAGCAGGCCGGCCTGCCGATAGGTCGGGAAGTTCATGTCGCCCGGGGCAAGCGCCTTGCGAAAGGCGCAGCTCACCGCTTCTTCGCCCAGATGCTGCATGTAGAAAGAGGTCTTGCCTTGCCTCTGCGCCATCTGCATGCGCGCATCGAAGGTCCGCAGCGTCATCATGTTGCGCAGGCCCTCCAGCAATTCCTCGCTGGAAAGCAGCCCGGCCCATGGTCCGACGGCTTCGCCATTGCGGTTCAGCACGCGGATGATCGAAAACGCCATGTCGCGGATGGTGCGCGGATCGACATCGATATCGGGACGCGGCACCGAGCCGGCCTGGGCGATGGTCACGTTGGAGAAATCAGGTGTGCCGCCCGGCCGCACTTCCGGCTCCGGAACGTGAAAACGCAACATCCCAGCATCGGCCATGACCAAAACTCCTCCAATGTTGCCTGGGTGCGGATATTTGCACATCCGCGCGTCCAGACCAGTGCGAATTCGCCAGGCAAGTCATCCGGGTATTGGTTCCGGCCGCGCCGGCCGATCCCGGCCTCCCGCGCTCAAGATGAAGATATGTCCGCGAAATTTCTTGTCGATGTTGAGCAGCGGCACGCAATTTGGCGCAAGGTTGCGCCGTGTTTGTCGCCAGATAAGGTGATTGGGGGCAGAGCGTCGCCGCTTTTCCTTCTCCCCTTGTGGGGCCGAAGGGCGGGCGAGGCCCGTGACTCGCCCAGGGCGGTGGCCTCGCGAAGCGAGGTCGGATGAGGGGTGCTCCAGCTTGGCGTCCTGATGCCAATCGGCTGCATCACAACCAGCGTCTCACTCCGCTGGAACACCCCTCATCCGTCTCGGCGCTGGCGCGCCGATCCACCTTCTCCCACAAGGGGAGAAGGAAAAGAGTGCTCGGTGCCGATCGCCGTTCACTCCCTCCGCGCATCATGCTAACCACCCTCCATGGCACAGAAGAAAGCTTTCGAGGTCGATTCCTGGCTCGTGCGGCCTGATCCGCGCATCTCGATCGTCCTGCTTTATGGCCCCGATCGCGGCCTTGTCTCGGAGCGGGCGAAGGCCTTTGCCGGAAAGACTGGTCTGCCGCTGGAAGATCCGTTCTCCGTGGTCAGGCTCGAGGGTTCGGAGGTCGACCGCGACGAGGGCCGGCTGCTCGACGAGGCCCGCACCGTGCCGATGTTTTCCGACCGGCGGCTGCTCTGGGTGCGCAACGCCAGCGGCCAGAAGGCACTGGCCGACGACGTCAAGGCGCTGACGGCGGAGCCGGTGCAGGACGCCATCATCCTGATCGAGGCCGGCGACTTGAAGAAAGGGGTCGGGCTGCGCGCGGTGGTCGAGGGCGCCGACAACGCCATGGCCTTGCCCTGCTACGCCGATGAGGCCCGCGACATCGACACGGTCATCGACGACGAGCTGCGCAAGGCCGGCATGTCGATGACGCTGGAGGCCAGACAGGCGCTGCGCCGCAATCTCGGCGGCGACCGGCTGGCCTCGCGTGGCGAGATCGAAAAACTCATCCTCTACGCCCACGGCCAGAAGGAAATCGGGCTGGAAGAGGTGAGAGCCATGTCGGGCGACGTGTCCGGTGCCTCTTATGACGATGCCGTCGACGCGCTGCTCGAAGGCAAGATCGGCGACTTCGACACCGCCTTCACGCGCCACTGCCAGGGCGGCGGCCAACCCTTCCTGGTGCTGTCCTCGGCGATGCGGCAGATACAGCAGATCCAGGTCATGCGCGGTCAGATGGACTCCGGCGGCCGCAACGCCGCTTCCGTCGTTGCCGCCGCGCGCCCGCCGGTCTTTTTCGCCCGCCGCAAGCTGGTGGAGAGAACGCTGGAGCGCTGGAACAGCGAAGCGCTCGGCCGCGCGCTGACCCGCCTGCAGTCGGCCGTGCTGCAGACGCGGCGCCGGCCGGACCTGTCGGTGGCGCTGGCAAGGCAGGCGCTGCTGGGGATCGCCGTGGAGAGCGCCCGGCTGGCGCAAAGGTAGGCGCCTCTTCCTTCTCCCCTTGTGGGCCCGAAGGGCGGGCGAGGCCCGTGATTCGCCCAGGGCGGTGGCCTCGCGAAGCGAGGTCGGATGAGGGGTGCTCCAGCTTGGCGCGTCCTCATGCCAATCGGCTGCATCAAAGCCAGCGTCTCACTCCGCTGGAACACCCCTCATCCGTCTCGGCGCTGCGCGCCGATCCACCTTCTCCCACAAGGGGAGAAGGGAAGATTGCGCGAAATATTCGCCGGCTAAATAATAGGGTGTCCCAGGAAAAGTGTGCTGCGGCCTTGCATTCGAACTGCGCAGAAACAACAGTCAGAGCGGATCAGCGATTCTATGAATCGCCGGGCCGTTCTAATCCTGTTTCAACCGCCTGCACAACTCGTCCAGCTGTTCCAGGCTTCGATACGCAACGCGCAGCACGCCACCCTTGCCCTTGTGGTCGACCGTGACGATCATGCCGGTCGTATCGGTCAGCAGCTTTTCCAGGGCCAGCGTATCGGCGTCCTTTTCGTTGGCGGGTGCGGCAGGTTTGGTGCCGTTGGAACTGGTGCCGGCCGGCAGCTGCGCCAGCGCCTCGGCCTGGCGCACGGAAAGGCCCTCCTCGACGATGCGCTTGGCGAGGCCGGCCGGATCCTCCGCCGTGACCAGCGTGCGGGCATGCCCGGCCGATAGCGCGCCGTCGACCAGCATGTCGCGGATCACGTCGGGCAGCTTCAACAATCTCAAGGTGTTGGCGACATGGCTGCGGCTCTTCCCGATCACCTGGCCGAGATCGGCCTGGGTGTAGCCATGGTCGTCGATGAGTTGCTGGTAACCCTGTGCCTCTTCGACCGGATTGAGGTCGGCGCGCTGGACGTTCTCGATGATCGCCAGTTCCAGCGCCGTGCGGTCGTTGACTTCGCGGATGATGACCGGGATCTCGGTCAGCCCGGCACGCTGCGCCGCACGCCAGCGCCGCTCGCCGGCGATGAGCTCGTAGCGGCCCGCCTGCGTCGGCGACGGCCGCGCCACGACCGGCTGCACCACGCCATGCTCGCGGATCGACTGGGCGAGGTCGGTCAGTTCGGCATCGCCAAAATGCCGGCGCGGATTTCTCGGGTTTGGGCTGAGAAACTCGATCGGCACCTTGCCGTCGGCGCTCATGCCGGGCTTTTCCGGTGCGGCCGGACGATCGATCTCGCCGATCAGTGCCGCCAGTCCGCGTCCCAGTCTTTTCCTCGAGAGATCTTCGCTCATCTTTATTCCACGTCTATTTCAGATCGTTTCGGTATCGTATCGGCTGTTGATTATGCGGCCGACCTAATCAAGCAGCGCGCAATTTACGCTCGCGGCGGATCACTTCGGAGGCCAGTTGCAGATAGGCCTGGCTGCCGGAGCATTTCAGGTCGTAGAGGATCGCCGGCTTGCCATAGGACGGCGCCTCCGACACCCGCACATTGCGCGGAATGATGGTCTCATAGACCTTGTCGCCCATATGCTCGCGCACATCCTGCACCACCTGGTTGGCGAGGTTGTTGCGGCCGTCATACATGGTCAGTACGATGCCCTGGATGGTGAGATCCGGATTGATCGAGCGACGCACCTGCTCGACCGTTTCGAGCAGCTGGCTGAGACCCTCCAGCGCGAAGAACTCGCATTGCAGCGGCACGAGAACGGAATCGGCTGCCGCCATTGAATTCAATGTCAAAAGATTGAGCGAAGGCGGGCAATCGATCAGCACGTAGCCGAAGGGCGCTCCGCGCTCGGTCGCCGCGCGCAGTGCATTGCGCAGTTTGAGCACCCGGTCCGGCGCCGAAGCGATCTCCATCTCGATGCCGAGCAGGTCGAGCGTCGAGGGCACGATCGACAGGCCGGGCACCGCGGTCGGAATGGCGGCGGCTTCCAGCTCCAGTTCGCCGGTCAGCACATCATAGGACGAGACCGTCCGGTCCTTGCGGTCGATGCCGAGGCCGGTGCTTGCATTGCCTTGCGGATCGAGATCGACGATCAGCACTTTTTCGCCGATTGCCGCCAGCGCGGTGGCCAGGTTGATGGCGGTGGTGGTCTTGCCGACACCGCCCTTCTGGTTGGCTACGGTGATGATTCGAGGGCCGTTCTTCATCATGGGTTTATGCCAGAAATTCATCTTTGGGTCGCCGAATAATCAGACCGGTCTCGGTTCAGACAGGTCGCACATTGGATAATTCGAGGATGACGCCGCTGGCGTCGGTCACGCTTGGATGTTCTACCAGATCGAAAGTCCACCGGTTAACGCTTTCTTGCACTTCGGCGCGGTAATCCCGGCCTTTGTGGAACAGCGCGCGCGCCCCCGAGGTCAGCCATGGCGCGGACAGGTCCAGCAGGACCGAAAGCGGGGCCAGCGCCCGCGCCGTGACGATTTGCGGCTTCGAAACAAGCACATGGCTGTCCTCGATGCGGCGCGCCACGACCCGCGCCGGCAAGCCGAACTGACCGATGACGGTCTGCAGGAACGAGGCCTTCTTGCGGTTGCTTTCGACCATATCGATGCTGGCCCCCGGGCGCTCGGCGAGCAGAAAGGCCATGACAAGCCCGGGAAATCCGCCGCCGGAACCAATATCGACCCAATGCGTGGCTTCGGGCTCTATCCGTGCAAGCTGCGCACTGTCCAGGATGTGGCGTTGCCAGACATCACCGGAGGTCGATTGCGCGACGAGATTGATGCTGCGGTTCCATTTCTGGAACATCTCTTCGAACGCCACTAGGCGATCGAATGTTTCACGTGAAACCGGACCGGCGGCCTCCTGCAGGCTGTCGCGGGAGAAAGACCTCACGCAACGTCCCTCTGCTCGGCCTTTTCAGCGGTTTCCCCCTTCTGCGCTGCTTCCCCCTTCTGCGCTGTTTCCCAATGACGGACATGCGCGACAATGATCGCCAGCGCCGCAGGCGTCATGCCTTCCATGCGTTGTGCATCCGCAACGGAGCGCGGCCGCCGCGCCTGCATCTTCTGCTTCAATTCATTGGACAGGCCGGGCACACCGGTGAAATCGATGGCGTCCGGAATCAGCCGGCTCTCCTCATGCCGTATTTGCGCGACATCCGTGCTCTGGCGGTCAAGATAAACCGAATATTTCGCTTCCGTTTCGAGGCGCTCCGCGGTCCTGGCGTCGATGTCGCCAAATTTAGGCTCGACCCGGCTTAGCCAGGCAATATCGACACCGGGATAGGCCAGCAGCTCAAAGCCGGACCGGCGCACGCCGTCGCGATTGATCTCCAGGCCGTGCCGTGCCGCCTCGTTCGGCGTCATGGTCAGCGAAAGCGCCAATTGGCGCGCTTCGTCAAGCCGCCGCGCGACATCGCCATAGCGCTGCAGCCGCCGCGCCGAAGCGATCCCCAGCGTCTTCGCCAATGGCGTCAGCCGCTCATCGGCGTTGTCGGCGCGCAGCGACAGCCGGAACTCGGCCCGCGAGGTGAACATCCGGTAGGGCTCGCTGATGCCGCGACTGGTCAAATCGTCGACCATTACGCCGATATAGGCCTGGGTGCGGCTGAGCACGACCTGCTCGCCGCCCGCGGCGCGGCGCGCTGCGTTGAGGCCGGCGAGCAGGCCCTGCCCGGCGGCCTCTTCATAGCCGGTCGTACCGTTGATCTGCCCGGCGAGAAAAAGCCCGGCAACGCGCTTGGTCTCCAGCGTCTGATGCAGTTCGCGCGGATCGACATGATCATATTCGATGGCATAGCCCGGCTGCAGCATGACAGCACGCTCCAGCCCCGGAATGGTTTTCAGGATGGCGAGCTGAACATCTTCCGGCAGCGAGGTCGAAATGCCGTTGGGATAGACGGTGTGGTCGTCGAGCCCTTCCGGTTCGAGAAAGATCTGGTGCCCGTCGCGGTCGCCGAACTTGACGATCTTGTCCTCGATCGAGGGGCAATAACGCGGCCCAACGCCTTCGATTGAGCCGGAATACATCGCCGAACGGCCAAGATTGGCGCGAATCACCTCATGCGTGGCCGTGGTAGTGCGCGTAATGCCGCAATCGATCTGCGGCGTCACGATGCGGTCGGTCATCAGCGAGAACGGCACCGGGTTCTCGTCCGCCGCCTGGCTTTCCAGCGAAGCCGAGTCGATGGTTCGCCCGTCCAGGCGTGGCGGCGTGCCGGTCTTGAGCCGCCCGAGCCTGAAACCGGCGCGGTCCATTGTCGCCGACAATCCCATGCTGGCCTTCTCGTTCATGCGGCCGGCGACAATCTTCTTTTCGCCGATGTGAATGAGCCCGCGCAGGAAGGTTCCTGTGGTCAGCACCACCGCGCCGCAGGCAAGCCGGCGGCCGTCCGCCAGGAGAACCGCTTCTATCTTCCCATCGGAAATCTCAAAGTCGAGAACTTCGCCCTCGACAACCCCAAGATCGTTCTGCTGCCGAATCGCTTCCTGCATGGCAAGGCGATAGAGTTTCCTGTCGGCCTGTGTGCGGGGTCCGCGCACCGCCGGACCCTTGCGACGGTTGAGCAAACGAAACTGGATGCCGGCGGCGTCCGCCACGCGGCCCATCAGCCCGTCCATGGCGTCGATCTCGCGCACAAGATGCCCTTTGCCCAGCCCGCCGATGGCAGGGTTGCACGACATCACGCCGATCGTGTCGAAACGGAGCGTCACCAGCGCGGTGCTGGCGCCGGCGCGCGCCGCGGCACTGGCCGCCTCGCAACCCGCATGGCCGCCGCCCACCACAACCACATCATAGTGATCGGTCATCTTACATAAGTCCCGGACAAAGAGATCAGCGACACATGTCCCCGCGAGACGGGACTGTCAAGAAAACTTCCGCGCGACGTTTCACGTGAAACAGGGAAACCCTGCTTCTGTTCGCGTTTCACGTGAATCACGCCCAAGATGTTTCACGTGAGTCAATCGGAGCCCCCTGCCCGCGACATGCGTGTTTCACGTGAGTCATTTCCCGATGCAGAACTGGGAAAAGATCACATCAAGCAAGTCTTCGACGTCCACCGCGCCCACGATCCGCCCCAGGCGATCCGCTGCCAGGCGCAACTCTTCGGCGCGTAGCTCCTGTGGCGTCCCGTCATCGGCGGCGCGATGCAGATGCCGGTTCGCCGCACCGAGCAACTCGACATGACGCAGCCGTGACGGCAGCACATCGCCGGCATCGCCGGCCGCCTTCGTGGCGCGGCGCCCGATCTCCGCCAACAATTCATCCACGCCCGTCCCATCGACCACCGATATGCCGAACTCGTAGCGCCGGGCCGCATCGTAGGCCGCTCCCCCATCGAGCAGGTCGAGCTTGGTGCCGACGCGCAATGCCGGTATCGTAACAGGAAGCGGACCCGCGTCCCTGCGGTCCGCGGCGTCCTCGAGCAGCAGCAAGAGATCGGCGCGATCGGCCTTGGCTCTCGCCTTCTCGATGCCGATCGCCTCGATTTTGCCGGGCCCTTCCCGCAACCCCGCCGTGTCGGTCAACCTGACACGCAGACCTTGGAGATCCAGCACGACCTCCAGCAGGTCGCGGGTGGTGCCGGGTTCATCCGTTACAATAGCCGCATCGCGGCGCGCCAAGGCGTTGAACAGGCTGGACTTGCCGGCATTGGGCGCGCCGAGGATGACGACCTCGAAGCCGTCGCGAATGACTTCGGCGGCGTGGAATCCGGCTATGTGCCGGTCAATCTCTGATATCATGGACCGCACGTCGGACCAGACCGCATCCGAAACGGAACCCGGCACATCATCCTCATCGGCAAAGTCGATCTCGGCTTCGATCATCGCCCGCGCATGGATCAGGCGCCGGCGCCAGCCGAGATAAAGCTCACTCTGCGCGCCCTCGGCATTCTGGACGGCGAAGCGCCGTTGCGCTTCGGTCTCGGCGTTGACGAGATCCGCCAGCGCCTCCGTCTCGACCAGGTCGACCTTGCCGTTGAGAAAGGCGCGGCGCGTGAATTCTCCGGGTTCGGCATGCCTGACGCCGTCAAATCCAGCGATTGTCTCCAACATTCTGGCCACCACGGCGCGGCCGCCATGAATATGGAACTCGGCGACGTCCTCACCGGTGAAGCTGGCCGGCCCGGGGAACAAGACGACCAGCCCGGTGTCGAGAACCGTTCCATCTGGAGCCCTGAGCTTGCGCAGCACCGCCATGCGCTCCTTAACCATGCCGCCGGCAATCGTTTCGACAACGAATCGAGTCCGAGGGCCGGATATCCGCAGCACGGCGACCCCGGCCGGAAGCCGGCCGCTCGACAACGCCACGATCGAATCGCCTGAAATCATTTGCCCGCTCTACCGAACCGCCCTAGCTATCGTCTCATCACCCATCCCGAGTGCCTCGAAAGTTGGCCATTGTGACATTGCCCGCGCAAAACTTGCTTGCCGACGAGGCCAGCCCCTATCTGCAGCAGCACAGCGGCAATCCCGTACATTGGCGGGGGTGGTCACCGGCATCGCTGGAAGAGGCAAAGGCCCTGGACAGGCCTATCCTGCTCTCCATCGGCTACGCCGCCTGCCATTGGTGCCATGTCATGGCCCATGAAAGCTTCGAGAACGACGACGTTGCCGCCGTCATGAACCGTCTGTTCGTCAATATCAAGGTCGACCGCGAGGAGCGCCCCGACATCGACCAGATCTATATGGCCGCACTGTCCTCGATGGGCGAGCAAGGCGGTTGGCCGCTGACCATGTTCCTGGCGCCCGATGGCAAACCGTTCTGGGGCGGCACCTATTTCCCGCGCGAGCCGCGCTATGGCCGGCCGGGGTTCATCCAGGTGATGGAAGCGGTCGACAAGGCCTGGCGCGAAAAGAGGGCGAGCCTGCACCAGAGCGCCGACGGCCTGACCTCCCATGTCGAGGCGCGGCTCTCCGCCACGCATTCCAAGGCGCTTCTCGATCGCGATGCGCTGTCCGACCTGGCCGGCCGCGTCAGCGGCATGATCGACCGCGATCGCGGCGGCCTGGCCGGCGCGCCGAAATTCCCGAACGCGCCGTTCATGCAAACGCTGTGGCTGTCGTGGCTGCGCGACGGCAATGCCGCGCATCGCGACGACGTGCTCATCGGCCTCGAACATATGTTGAGCGGCGGCATCTACGATCACATTGGCGGCGGCCTCAGCCGCTACTCGACGGACGCCGAATGGCTGGTGCCGCATTTCGAGAAGATGCTCTACGACAACGCCCAACTCATCCGCTTCTGCAATTGGGCTCTTGCGGCGACCGGCAATGATTTGTTCCGGGTACGAATCGAAGACACGGTCGACTGGCTGCTGCGCGAAATGCGCGTCGATGGCGGCGCCTTTGCCGCCAGCCTCGACGCCGACAGCGACGGCGAGGAGGGCCTGTTCTACACCTGGAGCAGGGAAGAGATCGAATCTGTCCTTGGCGATGATTCAGCGTGGTTTTTCAATTACTTCACGCTTTCCAGCCCACCCGGCTGGGAGGGCAAGCCGGTTGTCCATCAAACCCTCTCCCAGCAAGCGCTTGGGGCGACCGACCGCGAACAACTGGTGCCGCTCAAGGCAAGGCTTCTCGCCGCCCGGGAAGAACGCGTCAGGCCTGGGCTTGACGCAAAGACCCTTACCGACTGGAACGGCCTGATGATCGCAGCACTCGCCGAGGCCGGCCGCTCGCTGGCACGGCCGGATTGGATCGAGGCCGCGGCAAAGGCGTTTGCCTATATCAGCGCCGCCAGCCGCGACAATCGCTTGCCGCATTCCATGCTTGGTATCAGGAAATTGTTTCCCGCTCTATCGAGCGACTATGCCGCCATGACCACCGCGGCGATCTCGCTGTTTGAAGCCACAGGCGATTGGAACTATGTCGACAAGGCCAGCCGGTTCCTCGAACAGCTCGACCATTGGCACGCCGACGCGCAGGGCACGGGCTATTATCTGACCGCCTCGGACAGCACCGATGTGCCGATCCGCATCAGGGGCGATGTCGATGAGGCCATTCCGTCAGCCACCAGCCAGATCATCGAGGCGCAGGTGCGGCTCGCCTCCGTCACCGGCAATCTCGATTTGCAGGAGAAGGCGTGGAAAACCGCCGAGCACGCCGCCGGCCGCGCCGCGCACCAGGCCTATGGCCAGGCGGGCATCGTCAATGCCTGCGCGCTTGCCATCGAACCGCTGAAACTGGTCGTCGTCGACGAGCCGGAAGATCAAAAACTCGTTCCGGTCGTTAATCGAAACCCTGATCCCCGCCGCGTCGACATCGTCGTGCCGATCGGTACGGCGGCGAATCGACCCTTGCTGCCCGGCGGAATTCTGCCGCCGACCAACCGGCGCGGCGCCTGGCTGTGCACCGGCCAGGTCTGCCTGCCGGTGGTTGCGGATCCCGATGAGCTGGAAGGACTGTTGCGCAGTTCGTCATCCTATAGCGCAGCAAGGAGCGACGCGACGCACCGCGGACCCTAGGACGTCACGGGATGGATCCACGGCTCAAGCCCGAGGATCACGAAGAGAAAGGCCGCCTCGCTTCGATTATGTATTCATCGAATCGAAGAAATCGCCGTTGGTCTTGGTCTGCTTCAGCTTGTCGATCAGGAACTCGATTGCGTCGGTGGTTCCCATCGGCGCCAGGATGCGGCGCAGCACGAAGATCTTCTGCAGGTCCTGACGCGACACCAGCAGGTCTTCCTTGCGGGTGCCGGACTTGAGGATGTCGATGGCCGGATAGATGCGCTTGTCGGCCACCTTGCGGTCGAGCTGGATTTCGCAGTTACCGGTGCCCTTGAACTCTTCGAAGATGACTTCGTCCATCCGGCTGCCGGTGTCGATCAGCGCCGTGGCGATGATGGTGAGCGAGCCGCCTTCCTCGATGTTGCGGGCGGCGCCGAAGAAGCGCTTCGGGCGCTGCAGCGCGTTGGCGTCGACACCGCCGGTCAGCACCTTGCCGGAGGACGGCACGACGGTGTTGTAGGCGCGGCCGAGGCGGGTGATGGAATCCAGCAGGATCACCACATCACGGCCGTGCTCGACCAGGCGCTTGGCCTTCTCGATGACCATTTCGGCGACCTGGACGTGGCGCACCGCCGGTTCGTCGAAGGTCGAGGAGACCACTTCGCCCTTCACCGAGCGCTGCATGTCGGTCACTTCTTCCGGACGCTCGTCGATCAGAAGCACGATCAGATAGCATTCCGGATGATTGGCGGTGATCGAGTGCGCGATGTTCTGCAAAAGCACCGTCTTACCGGTACGCGGCTGTGCGTTGATCAGCGCGCGCTGGCCCTTGCCGATCGGCGCCACCAGGTCGATCACGCGAGGCGATATGTCCTTGCTTGGCGGATTGTCGACCTCCATCTTCAGCCGCGAGGTCGGATAGAGCGGCGTCAGATTGTCGAAGTGGATCTTGTGGCGGATCTTTTCGGGATCGTCGAAATTGATCGTGTTGACCTTGAGCAGCGCGAAATAGCGCTCGCCCTCCTTCGGGCTGCGGATCGGTCCTTCGACCGTATCGCCGGTCTTCAGCGAAAAGCGCCGGATCTGCGACGGCGAGATGTAGATGTCGTCGGGACCCGGCAAATAGTTGGCATTGGCGGAGCGCAGGAAGCCGAAGCCGTCCTGCAGCACCTCGACCACACCGTCACCGATGATTTCGATGTCCTGGGCGGCGAGCTTCTTCAGGATCGCGAACATCAGCTCCTGCTTGCGCATGACGCTGGCGTTCTCGACCTCGAGCGATTCGGCATAAGCGATCAGCTCTGGCGGCTTCTTGTTCTTGAACTCGGTGAGTTTCATTTCTTGCATTAGACGGACTCTGGGTAGGCTTTGGGGAAAAGATCGGCGGGATGCGACAAATGCCGGGCGCGGCCGAAAGCAATGACGGGCGGCGCATGACGGGAAGGAAGACCCGTCTTGTATCGTCGGTCGGCTGAAAGAGCAAGCCGCCTTTTGAGCGGGTCCGATGAAGCCTCAGAAGGGCTTCACGACGACCAGGATCACGATTGCGATCATCAGCAATGTGGGGATCTCGTTGACGATCCGCCAGTGCCTTGCCGGTTTTTCGTTGCGGTCCTCGGCGAATTTGCGCACCGCGGCGGCCAGATAGCCGTGAATGCCAGACAAGATCAGCACCAGGCCGATCTTGGCATGCAGCCAGCCGCCCTGGAACGCAAAGATTTTCCAGGCCAGCCACAGCCCGAACACCCAGGTGAGGATCATCGCCGGATTGATGATGCCGCGCAGCAGACGCCGCTCCATCACCTTGAATGTCTCGGATTGGACGGAGTCCTTCTCCGCGTCAACGTGATAGACAAACAGGCGCGGCAGATAAAGCATGCCGGCCATCCAGGAGATGACGGCGAGGATATGGATCGCCTTTGCCCAGGGATAGAAGCTTTCCGGCGCGAAGAAAAACAAAAGCGCGGTGAGAACGATCAGGACAGCGATGCCGATGACCATGCGCTTCATCGCCTGGCCGGTGCTATTGGTGTTGCTTCTGTCAGTCATCAGCGTGCCGCACTCCGCACCTGTTTCACCATCGCCTCGACATGCGCCACCGGCGTGTCGGGCGTGATGCCATGGCCGAGATTGAAGATCAGCGGCCCGTCCCCCAACGCCCGAAGGATCGCCCCGACCCCGTCGGCCAATGCCTGGCCGCCGGCGACCAGCCGCAACGGATCGAGATTGCCCTGGACGGCTCCCTGCCGCTGCAACGCCTTCGCTGCCTCGAGCGGCACCGTCCAGTCGATGCCCAGCCCTGTCACCCCGGTCTTCTCGCGATAACTCTGGTAGCGAGCTCCGGCGCCCTTGGGAAACCCGATGATCGGCACGTCGGGATGCACGGCCCGAACTTGCCTGACGACCTCTGCGACCGGCTCGACGCAGAACTCTTCGAATGTAGCATCGTCGAGCACCCCCGACCAGGAATCGAAGATCTGCACGACATCCGCGCCCGCCTCGATCTGGCGGATCAGGTAGGAAGCCGAATGATCGGCGAGCACTTTCAGCAGCTGTCGAAACGCCGCCGGCTCGCGGTAGGCGAATAGCCGCGCCGGCGCCTGGTCCGGCGTACCGTGGCCGGCGATCATATAGGTCGCCACCGTCCAGGGCGCGCCGCAAAAGCCGATCAGCGTCGTCTCGTCGGGCAATTTCGCCCGCAGCCGGCGAAGCGTCTCGTAGACCGGTTCGAGATTCACGTGAAACATGTCGCTTCCCAGCGCCGCGATCTCCGCCGCTGAAATCGGTGTCAGCAGCGGTCCGCGCCCTTCCTCGAAGCGCACGTCGCGGCCAAGCGCATGGGGAACGACAAGGATGTCCGAGAACACGATCGAAGCGTCGAAGCCGAAACGCTCGATCGGCTGCAGCGTCACTTCGACGGCGAGGTCGGGGTCGTAGCAGAGATCAAGGAACGAACCGGCACGCCTTCGCGTCTCACGATATTCCGGCAGATAGCGCCCGGCTTGGCGCATCATCCAGAGCGGAGGAGGAAACACCGTCTTGCCCTTCAGGACATCCAGCATGATCCGTCTTGCAGGCATCGAACGCTCGCCTCTCCCGGCTTCCTCTTAATCAAATATCTTATTTTAAAAGAGTCTTCTGATTCTAAGAGTCTGTTGGTTGTGGTGGTTGTCACCTGTCCCGCTTTGGCCGCCAAAACGCCAGCAAGCATATTGTCGCGCACTGCCGATCGCGGTTTGCAGGGTTCTGGGGACAATCAGGAATCTCGCAGAGGAGTCAATGCGCTAGATCGACCGCCCTCGAGACCTGCCCTGTGGACGAACGAAAGGCAAAGCGCTTCGTCCACGGACTTGTCCCCAGCCGTCCGGCGAAGCTGACAGCGCATCGAATTGTGGACAAACCGGCATCTGATACAGTCGCCTTTCGCCGGCATGCCTGCCCGTTCGATCTTATCCACATCCGCCCACAGCCCCAGGTGACCCCCTGTGAACAAACCCCAAAGCTTCTTCCACCTGCACCTGATTTCCGACGCCACCGGGGAAACGCTGCTCGCCGCCGGCCGCGCCGCTTCGGCGCAGTACAAGGATGCGCGCGCCATCGAACACATCTACCCGCTCATCCGCACCGAAAAGCAGATAGCCAAGGTGTTCGAGGACATAGAGGAGGAGCCGGGCATCATCCTCTACACGGTGGTCGACCAGAAGCTGGCGCACGGCATCGACGAACGCTGCGCGGCCATGGGCCTGCCCTGCGTGTCCGTGCTGGAGCCCGTGCTGACCGTCTTCCAGTCCTATCTCGGAACGCCGGCCGGCCGCCGCGTCGGCGCCCAGCATGTTCTCGACGCCGAATATTTCCGGCGCATCGATGCGCTCAACTTCACCATGGACCATGATGACGGCCAGCTGCCGGCAAACATGGATGACGCCGATGTCGTGCTGATCGGCATTTCGCGCACCTCGAAGACGCCGACCAGCATCTATCTCGCCAACCGTGGCATCAAGACCGCCAACATCCCGATCGTGCTCGGCGTGCCGGTGCCCGAAAGCCTGGTCAACGCCAGGACGCCGCTGATCGTCGGATTGATCGCCACCGCCGAGCGCATATCGCATGTGCGCCAGAACCGCATCCTCGGCAATTCGAGCACCTACGTGCCGACCGACTATGTCGACCGCGCCGCCATCAACGAGGAGCTCGCCTATGCCCGCCAGATCTGCATCCGCCATGGCTGGCCGATGATCGACGTCAGCCGCCGCTCGATCGAGGAGACGGCGGCGGCGATCGTTGCCCTTAGGGGGAAGACGCGCTAGGGCAGACGAGAGAAGTGCGCTACGGAACACCAACCCCTGTGAGTCAGCATGACAGAAAAAATCATCCTCGCTTCGGGCAGCCCGTTCCGCAAGGCGATGCTGGCCGATGCCGGCGTCGACATCGAGGCGGTTCCCGCGACGCTTGACGAGCGGGCGCTGGAAGCCCCTTTGCAGGACAGCGGCGCCTCGCCAGAGGACGTCGCCCTGGTGCTCGCCGAAGCCAAGGCCACCGAAGTCAGCGAGCGCAGGCCCGGCGCGCTGGTGCTCGGCTGCGACCAGACGCTGTCCTTGGGCGACGAGGTGTTCCACAAGCCCGCCGACATGGAGGGCGCGCGCCGCCATCTCCTGGCGCTGTCGGGCAGGACTCATCAGCTCAACAGCGCCGCCGTGCTGGTGCGCGACGGCAAGGTGCTGTGGCGCCATGTCGGCATCGCCTCGATGACTATGCGCAAGCTCGACCCCGCCTTCATCGGCCGGCATCTCGCCAGGGTTGGCGCCAAGGCATTGTCGAGCGTCGGCGCGTATCAAATCGAAGGCGAAGGCGTCCAGCTGTTCGAAAAAATCGAAGGCGACCATTTTACCATTGTCGGCCTGCCACTGCTGCCGTTGCTGGCGGAGCTCCGTACCTTGGGAGCCATCGATGGCTGACGCAATGAAGAAGGCCTTCGTCACCGGCCATCCGATAAAACATTCGCGCTCGCCGATGATCCACGGCCACTGGCTGGCCAAGCACGGCATTGACGGCAGCTACCAGGCGATCGACGTAGCGCCGCGGGACTTCGCCGATTTCCTGGCGAGCATGCGGGCCAACGGCTATCGCGGCGGCAACGTCACCATCCCGCACAAGGAGGCGGCCTTTGCTGGGGTCGCGCGCCGCGACCATGCGGCGGACGAGATCGGCGCCGTCAACACGCTGTGGCTCGAGGACGGCACTTTGTGGGGCGGCAACACCGACGGCCATGGCTTTGCCGCCAATCTCGACGATTACGCTGCGGGCTGGGCGACCAATGGCCCGGCCGTGGTGCTGGGTGCCGGCGGCGCTTCCCGTGCCGTCATCCACGCGTTGAAGGAGCGCGGCGTCGGTGATATCCGCATCGTCAACCGCACGCTCGCCCGGGCGATTGAATTGCGCGACCGCTTTGGCGCCGGCGTCTCGGCGCACGAAATGGTCGCGACCGCCGAATTGTTGGGCGACGCCGGCCTGCTGGTTAACACCACCGCGTTGGGCATGCAGGGCAATGAGGGTTTGCCCGCCGACCCCACGCTGCTGCCCGACCATGCCGTGGTCAACGACATCGTCTACGTGCCGCTCGAAACCCCCCTGCTCGCGGCCGCACGGGCACGGGGGCTGAAGACGGTCGACGGGCTCGGCATGCTGCTCAACCAGGCGGTGCCCGGCTTCGAGCGCTGGTTCGGCGTCAGGCCGAAGGTTACCGCTGAACTCCGCGCGCTCATCGTTGCCGATCTTGTGCCTAAGTCTCCGGCGTCGAAACCATGATCGTGCTCGGCCTCACCGGCTCGATCGGCATGGGCAAGTCGACGACGGCCAGGATGTTCGCCGAGGCCGGCGTGCCGGTGCATGATTCCGACGAGACGGTGCATCGCCTCTATGCCGGCAAGGCGGCCCCCTTGGTCGAGGCCGCCTTTCCCGGCACCACCATTGGCGGAAGCGTCGACCGCGCAAAACTCGCCGCCCGTGTACTCGGCGATGCGGCGGCCTTGAAAAAGCTCGAGGCCATCATCCATCCGCTGGTCCGCGCCGATGCCGATGCCTTTTTGGCCAGGCATCGTAACGCGGGCGAATCGATCGCGGTGCTCGACATCCCCCTGCTGTTCGAAACCGGCGGCCGTGGCCGGGTCGACAAGGTCGTCGTCGTCACCGCGCCGGACGAAGTCCAGCGCCAGCGCGTGCTGGCGCGGCCTGGCATGACCGAGGAAAAACTGGCGTCGATCGTGGCCAAGCAGGTGCCGGATGCCGAAAAGCGCCGGCTGGCCGATTTCGTCATCGATACCGGCGAGGGGCTGGAGGCCGCGCGTGCCGCGGTTTCGGCGATTGTTGCCGAAATCAAGGGGGGTTCTGGCCGCTAGCTTTTTCCTTCTCCCCTTGTGGGAGAAGGTGGATCGGCGCGTAGCGCCGAGACGGTTGAGGGGTGTTCCAGCGAAGTGAGGCGCTGATAATCGCTGTGCGATCGTGGCCGGAAAGCTGTTGCCAAGCTGGAGCACCCCTCATCCGGCCGCTTCGCGGCCACCTTCTCCAACAAGGTTAGAAGGAAAAGAGGCATTGCCCATTGCCATTTTGTTCCGGTCTAACGATTCTGTTCCCAGGAGCGACCTGATTCGATGCGTGAGATCATTTTCGATACGGAAACCACCGGCCTCGATTCGCGCGACGACCGCGTGATCGAGCTTGGCGGCGTCGAGCTGGTCAATCGTTTTCCGACCGGCAGGACCTTCCATCACTACATCAACCCGCAAGGCCGTGCGATCCACGCCGAGGCGCAGTCGGTACACGGCATCAGCGCGGCCGACCTCGCGGGCAAGCCGAGCTTCGCCGAAATCGCCGAGGAATGGCTGAAATTCACGGAAGGCGCCAAGCTGGTCGCCCACAACGCCACGTTCGATATCGGCTTCCTCAATGTCGAATTCGGCCGGCTCGGCCACCCCCCCGTCGACAACGGGCTTGTCGTCGACACACTGGCCCTGGCGCGCCGCAAGCACCCGATGGGTCCCAATTCGCTCGACGCGCTGTGCCGGCGCTACGGCATCGACAACACAAAGCGCACCAAGCATGGCGCCCTGCTCGATTCCGAATTGCTGGCCGAGGTCTATATCGAGCTGATCGGCGGCAAGCAGGCGGCGCTGATCCTCGACAGCGCAAGCGCACCGGCGCGGGGCGGCGACAATGTCCGCCAGATCGAGATTATCGTAGCCGAACGGCCGGCGCCACTGCTGCCGCGTCTGACAGAGGCGGAGCGCGCGGCGCATGCAGCCATGGTCGCCACGCTCGGCGACAAGGCGCTATGGCTGAAAGCCTCCCCCCAGGAAGCAGCCCAGGCGCTGTCCTCATAAAAGCCGTCCGGCGAGCGGCCTCAGTAGGGCCACTCTCCCCGGCCCAGCGCGGCGACCGCCGCGATGATGCGCGCAAAGGCTTCCGCCGCGGCCGGCACGGTCGTGCGGGCGCGCAGGAAACTGTGCACGAGGCGGGGTTCCTCATGCCACCAGGCCTTGCCGCCAGCCTCCAGAATACAGTCGCGATAGGCCTCGCCATCCGACGACAGCGGGTCGCATTCGGCCGTGATGATCATTGTCGGCGGCAGGCCGGAGAAATCGCGATCGCGCAATGGCGAGAAGGTCGGATCGTCGGGCGATTGCTTCCTGGCTGACCTGACGTCGCGGTAGAAGGCGGCATCGCCTGTCGACAGCAGCGGCGCGTCAGCGTGCTCGACATAGGAGCCCATCGTCTCGTTGCCGCCGAGATCGGGATAGATCAGCACCTGGCCGATCGCGGCGCGCGGGTGGTGACGCGTGGCCTGTGCCACCGCCGCCGCCAGGTTGCCGCCGGCACTTTCGCCGCAGAGCACGAGCGGCAGGTCGCTGCTTGCCGCCCATTCGAAAGCCGCCAGCGCATCGTCGAAGGCGGCGGGGTGGAGATGCTCGGGCGCCAGCCGGTAGTCGACCGACAGCACGTCGAAGCCGGTGCCGGCGCAGATTTCGGCGCAGATGTCGTCATGGCTTTCGAGCCCGCCAAGGATGAAGCCGCCGCCGTGGAAATAGAGCACTGTCGCACGCGGCGCCGCGCCGGCGAGCCGGTAGCGGCGGACCGGGATGCCATGCTTCGAAGCGGCGACCAGGCTGTCGCTGGCCTTGACCCCGGCCGGACGGCCCTGGTGGAAAGCCCGGCACATCCTGGCATAAACCGCGCGCTGCTTGTCGACCGGCAGGCCGGCGATCTCGGGCGGGTACCAGGCGTTGACGCTGTCTATATAGGCCCAGAGCGCGGGGTCGAGCCAAGGTCCGTATTTGCCGCGGCTGGTCATTTCACTCCGAGGGGCACGTCAAAGCTCGGTATAGAGGCGGGCGGCGTTTTCAAAGGTGAAGCGCAGGGGTACCGAGCCCTCGACCTGCCAGACGGTGACCGTCTCGCCGGCCAGCAGCCGGCAGGCGCCTTCCGTATCGGTGACCGCGCCGCCATAGAGCCGGTTGGCAAGGTTGAGAATGGCGGTCTGGTGCATGGCCGCGCTGCCGCTGCCGCAGGCATCCTTGACCAGAAGCACGCGAAAGCCCTTCGCCACCGCGTCCTTTACCGACGCGTCGATGCAGGCCTCGGTCCACACGCCAGCGATGACCAGCCATTCGATGCCGGAAGCCTTGAGCCGGTCGCCCGCCGGACCGGAGCGGAAGGCGCTGGCCTCCGCCTTGATCAGCAGCGCCTCGCCATCCGCCGGCGCCACCTCGCGGCAGATTTCGGTCAGCGGGTCGCTTTTGTCGGAAAAGGCCGACTTGCCGTCTTCGCCGACCGGATGAAAGGGCCGGTCCTGGCTGTCGAGATCGACAATATAGGCCCAGTGCTGAAGCGGCACATGGTTCTGCCGCGCCGTCGCCTGCAGGCGCTGGACGTTGGCGAGGATTTTTTCGTAGCCCTCGACGAGATAGCGCGGGTCCTGCCGGTGCTCTTCCTGCAGGTCGATGAAGATGGCGGCCACCGTGCCGCGCTTGATCGAGATAGGGGCTTTCATGCGGATGCGCCTGGGCCCCAAGATATTTCCAAATGCTGGAGGGACAGTGCCCCCCTCTGCCCCGCCGGGCATCTCCCCCTCGAGGGGGGAGATTGGCGGTTGGAGTGCTTTCGCCAATCACCAGCATTGCAGGAAAAAGCGCTGCAAGCGAAGCTGCCGATCTCCCCCCTAAAGGGGGAGATGTCCGGCAGGACAGAGGGGGGCGCCAAGGAATGAGGCGCTCGTTCTTCAGTTGCAATACGTCGCTGAGGTGAGCAACCAGCATCAAACCTCTTTCTCCAAAAACTCGTCCTCGTAGGGAAAGCGCGACAGAAGCTCGGTGCCGGTGTCGGTGATCAGGATCTCGTCCTCCAGCTTGACGCCCTCGCGGCCGCCTTTCTCGCCAATATAGCTTTCCACGCTCACCACCATGCCTGGCACGATATGGCCGTCGCGGCCATAGGTCTCGTAATCCATGGCATGCGCGATGAACGGTGTCTCGCCATGCATGCCGACACCGTGCATGACCGAGGTGTATCGCTGGTCGACGAAGCGGTCCGGAATCTTCCACGCCTTCTCGGCGATTTCGCGGAAGGCCATGCCGGGTTTGACGATCGAAATGTTGTGCTGAACCTGGTCGTGCGCCATGCGGTAGAGCGACTTCTGATAGGGGGTCGGCTTGCCCGGCCCGCAGCGGAAAGTTCGGGAGAAATCCGAGTAATAGCCATAGCAGCCGATTGTGTCGGTATCGAGCGCCAGCAACTCGCCGGGCCTGATCTTGCGGCCGCTGGCCTCGTTGAACCAGGGATTGGTGCGCTGGCCCGAGGTCAGCAGCCGGGTCTCGATGAACTCGCCGCCCTGGCGGATAACCTCGCCATACATGATGGCGAACAGCTCGTTTTCAGATACGCCGGGCTTGATCGCCTCGCGCACCGCATAGACCGCCGCCTCGGCGCCGGCCATCGACACCTGCAGGCATTTCACCTCCTCGGGCGTCTTCACCGCGCGCACCGCTAAAATCTCGCCCTGGCAATCCCGGACCTCGCAGCCGCGCTTTTCCAGCGCTAGCGCCTGCAGATGGCTGCAGCGGTCGAGCCCGAGCTTCATCGAGCCGCCGCCATGCTTTTTCAGCAGCTCGGCGATCTCGTCGGCGAAGGGACCGGCGGTTTCGTCGTCGCGGCCCGACACGGAAGACCACACAAGCTTGGACGGACGCGCCTCGTCGATCGTGTCGAGCACCATCGAGACATGGTAGCTCTGCGGATATTCGAACAGCACGATCGGCCCGTCGGTCGGAATGAAGAAATAGCGGGTCGAGTTGCGCAGGAAATAGCCGAACATGTTGCGCGAGCCGGTGGCGTAACGCTGGTTATAGGGGTCGAACAGCACCACGCCGCCATAGCCGGCCTCGCGCATCCAGCCGCGCAGTTTGTTGAGCCGGCCTTTGCGCAAGGCGTCGGCATCGATGAAGGACGGTTCCGTATCCGACAGCCACATGCCGCCCGCCGGATCGGCGGCGGCCGGGTGGCGCATGCGATCCTTGAAGTCGACGTCCTCGGTGCTGTCGGGGTCGAATACGACGATGCTCATGGGGTGGCTGGCCTTGGGTGGGTTGCAAGGTGTGACCATGGCGCAGGTGGGGTGCGGGAATTGTGCGGAAAACCGCGTGGGTTGTGCGGAATGCCGCTGACGATGGAATGCTGGCGGGACAGCGCCCCCCTCTGCCCTGCCGGACATCTCCCCCTCAAGGGGGGAGATTGGATGTTATGCCGGGTTTTGCCAATCCTCCACCGTTGAACAAGAAGCGAGGTTGGCGAAGCTGCCAATCTCCCCACTTGAGGGGGAGATGGCCGGCAGGCCAGAGGGGGGCGCTGTCCCGCCAGCATTCGAAAGTCCTAACGCCGTCGCGCCATCTTCGGTGCATGCCCATGCTCCTCGCGAAAAGCCCGGGCAAAACTCGACATCGAGGCAAAGCCGCAGGCCAGCGCCACGTCGCGCACGGCGAGCGTCGAATGCGCCAGCAGGTCGGCGGCGCGCTTCAGCCTGAGCCTCCGATAATAGCCGTTCGGCGAGATGGCGAGTTCGGAGCGGAAGGAGCGTTCGAGCTTGTCGGAGGACACGCCGAGCTTCGCGGTCAGCTCGGCCATGCCGAGCCGCTCCTCCACCGCATCTTCCATGATGGCGATGGCCGACAGCACAAGCTCGTTCTGTACCCCGGTACGCAGGCGCAGCGGCATCAGCTTGCGGTCGACGCTCGATCGCAAGGGACTGTGCACGAACCATTCGGCGACGCCGGCGGCAAGCTCGGCGCCGTAATCGCGGGTGATGATCTCCAGCATCATGTCGAGGCTGCCGACGCCGCCGGCCGAAGTGAAACGCTTGCGGTCGATGACATAGAGGTCGCGTCTAAGCTCGATGTTGGGAAAGGCCTCGGTGAAGGCGGCCTGGCTGGTCCAGTGCAAGGTACAGGCATGGCCGTCGAGCAGGCCGGCCCGCGCCAGGAAGAACGCCGCGTCCGCCACCGCGCCGATATGAGCGCCGGCGCGCAGGCTGCGGCGGATCCAGCTCGCCGCGTCCTCGGCCACGAGGTGATCGGCGTCGCCGCCCGAGCAGACCACGATGCGGTCGACCTTGGGTGCGGCCTCGGCGTAAAACCTTGGCTGGATGACGACCCCATTGGAAGCCTCGACCGGATCCTGCGTCGCCCCGACGATGATCCAGCGGTAGCATTCCCGCTTCGCCAGTATGTTGACGGCGCGCAGCGGCTCGATGACGGAGCTGAACGCCATCATCGGAAAGCCGGGGAACACCAGCACCGCGAAGGTGAGGGGTGCGTCTGTGGGTGGTTCGCGCGTGGACATGGGCGCTACATCTCGGGCAGATGGCGCTTGTGGTCAACGGTGTTTGGCCGACCGCTGCTCGATGCGGCTGCTGATCTTCACCGTTGAGGCGCGTGTCGACGTCGCGGCATGGATCCTAGGGCCTCCGCGACGTCGCTTCGCTCCTGCTCATCCCTAGGATGACGAAAACAAGAACGGCCAAAAGGCCCGCCGCGAACGTTTGAGATTGGCAAGTTGCTCCGCATCTGGTTGTGCATGAAGGGGATCCGAATTTCGCACCTGAAGACTTTCGAGATTAGCCGAAACAATCCTCAATTCGTGATCCTAGGGCGGAGCAAGGAGCGAAGCGACGCGGCGCAGACCCTAGGATCCATGCCGCGACGTTCGTGAGAGAACCCCAAGCTCGCGGTGCAGGTTACCACCGACGCTTCTCGGTCGTGCCGAGAGCCACTCAACCCCCCAGTGCCTGATCCAGGTCCGCAATCAGATCATCGCCGTCCTCGATGCCCGCCGACAATCTCACCAGCGAATCCGATATGCCGATCTCCGCCCGCTTCCCGGCGGGAATGGAGCCATGCGTCATCAGCGCCGGGTGTTCGATGAGGCTCTCCACCCCGCCGAGACTTTCGGCCAGCGTGAACAGCTGGGTGCGTTCGAGGAAGCGTTTGGTGCCGGCAAGGTCGCGATCGAGCACGGCTGATATCATGCCGCCGAAGGCATGCATCTGCTGGACTGCTATGGCGTGCTGGGGATGGCTGGCGAGGCCGGGATAGATGACGCGGCGCACATCCCTGCGGGCTTCCAGCCATTGCGCGATTTTCAGGCCGTTGGCGGAATGACGCTCCATCCTGAGCGCCAGGGTCTTCAGCCCGCGCAGCGCCAGGAAACTGTCGAACGGACCCGATATGGCGCCGATGGCGTTCTGCAGGAATTTCAGCCGGTCGGCGAGATCCCTGTTGTCGCCGACGACAGCGACGCCGCCGACCATGTCGGAATGGCCGTTCAGATATTTGGTCGTCGAGTGGACCACGATGTCGATGCCGAGCTCCAGCGGCCGCTGGATGTAAGGGCTGCAGAAGGTGTTGTCGGCGACCGAGAGGATCCCCTTGCGCCTGGCGAGCCTCGCGACGCCCTCGAGGTCGACGATGCGCAGCAGCGGATTGGTCGGCGTCTCGACCCACAGCATCTTGGTCTCCGGCCGGATCGCCGCCTCGACCGCCGCAAGGTCGGTGAAGTCGACGAAGCTCACCTGGAGATTGGCCGAGCGCTTGCGCACCCGCTCCATCAGCCGGAACGAGCCGCCATAGATGTCGTCGGTGGCCACGATATGCGCGCCGGAATCGAGCAGTTCCAGCACGGTGGCGATCGACGCCAGGCCGGAGGCAAAAGCGAAGGCCGCCGAGCCGCTTTCCAGGTCCGCCACCGCGCGCTCGAAGGCGAAGCGGGTCGGGTTTTGGCTGCGGGCATATTCGAAACCCTTGTGCACGCCGGGCGACTGCTGGCCATAGGTCGAGGTGGCGTAGATCGGCACCATCACAGCACCGGTCAGCGGATCGTGGCTCTGGCCGCCATGGATGGTGCGGGTGGAGAAGGCCAGGCGGTTCTTGCCGGATGTGGTCATTTTGCGCGGCGCCTCAGATGGTTGATCAGGTCGATACGGGTAATCAGGCCGACGAACTCGTCGCCGTCGAAGATGATGGCGACCTCGTTGCGGTCGAACACCGGCAGCAGCGCGTCCAGCGTCTGGCTGGCCTGCAGCGTGTGCAGATTGGAGGTCATGGCCGTTTTCACCGGGCCGCTGAAGCGCTCCCAGCGCCCGTCATAGGGGCCGTCGACATGGGCCAGGATGTCGCTTTCGTCGACGATGCCGACCAGCTTGCCATTGTCGAGCACCGGCAACTGCGAGACGTCGGAGCGGCGCATGCGGCCATAGGCGTTGAGCAGGCTCTCGTCCGGGCCGACGTAGACCGTGTCGCCGGTGCGGTGGGTGCGCATGACGAGGTCGCGCAGGTCGCCATGCTGCTCGTGTTCGGCCAGCCCCTGCTCGGCCAGCCAGAAATCGTCGAACACTTTTGACAGGTACTTGTTGCCGCTGTCGCAGACGAAGGTGACGACGCGCTTGGGCACCGTCTGTTCGCGGCAATAGCGCAGGGCGGTCGACAGCAGCGTGCCGGAGGAAGAACCGGCCAGGATGCCTTCGCGGGACAACAGATCCCGCACCGCCAGCATGCTCTGCTTGTCGGTGATGGAATAGGCTTTCCTGACCAGCGACAAATCGGCGTTGGGCGGCACGAAATCCTCGCCGATGCCTTCCACTGTCCAGTTTCCCGCCTCTTCCATCTTGCCGGTCTTGATCAGCGGCGCCAGCACCGAGCCGACCGGATCGGCCAATACCATTTCCGTCTTCGGCGACGCCTTGGCGAAAAAGCGGCCAAGCCCGGTCAGCGTGCCGCCCGAGCCGACGCCGACCACCACCGCGTCGACGTCACCGTCAAGCTGCGCGAAAATCTCGGGGCCGGTGGTCGTCTCATGCGCCAGCGGGTTGGCCGGGTTGGCGAACTGGTTGGCATAGAAGGCGCCGGGCAGTTCGGCGGCAATCTTCTCCGCCATGTCCTGGTAATATTCGGCATGACCCTTGCCGACATCGGAGCGCGTCATGTGCACTTCGGCGCCGAGCGCGCGCAGATGCTGGATCTTTTCGCGCGACATCTTGTCTGGAACCACCAGGATGATGCGGTAGCCCTTGGGAATGCCGACCTGGGCGAGGCCAAGGCCGGTATTGCCGGCGGTCGCCTCGACGATCGTGCCGCCGGGCTTCAGCCTGCCATCCTTCTCGGCCGCCGCGATCATCGACAGCGCGATGCGGTCCTTGATCGAGCCGCCCGGGTTCTGGCTCTCGAGCTTGATGAACAGCCGGCATTTTCCCGTGTCGAATTTGGTCAGCTCGACGATGGGCGTCTGGCCAATGAGATCGAGAACCGACGCATAGGGCGGACGCAGGCGGGATGTTGCGGTGTCCGACGGGGCGCTGTCGGCAGTGGCTTTTCTGTGCTCGCTCATGTCGGAGCCTCCATGGATCAACCTAGCGTCTTTTCCAGCCGATCGCTGTTGGAAAGAAGATAGATCGTGCCAATCCGGTGGCCAGACGGGGAATGAAATTCCAGCGGCCCATCAGGGCGAAGCAGTGCGGTGCCGACCGAGACGCCGGCGGGACAGCGCCCCCTCTGCCCTGCCGGGCATCTCCCCCTCGAGGGGGGAGATCGGCAGCTTCGCCGGCCACGCCATCTTTACAACGTCGAGTATTGGCGAAGACCGTCGGAACAGCAATCTCCCCACTTGAGGGGGAGATGGCCGGCAGGCCAGAGGGGGGCGCCGTAGAGCGCCGACCTTAACGGCCCAAGCCGCCGAACTGTCCGGCCCGTCCAACGAACCATCTCGTTCGTTGAAGCCGCCGATTTGGCCATGCTAGCCGAACATACGCCATACCAGCACAAGGAGACGGCCGATGAAGATCCTCGCCTATGACAACTTCAAACCCGGCGTCACCCTCGCCGACTTGAAACCTCATCTTCGCGATGAAGTCTCGAATGTCTGGCGGCTGTGGAAGGCGGGCATAGTGCGCGAAAACTATGCGCGCGCCGATGTCGGCGGCGTCATCATCGTTTTCGAGCTCGACACTGTCGAAGAAGCCAGGAACTACACCGACGACTTCCCGCTGTCGAAGGCCGGGCTGCTGGAATGGCATTTTCTTGCCTTCGATTCCGCGCCGTTGCCGCTCGAATACCTCTTCGATCCAACGGTCGATCTCGCAAAACCCTGGGACCGGACAGCGGCATGATCCGGTCGAGCGAAGGGATGGAGATACCGACCAGCCTGGCGGAGTGGTGCAATCCGCGCCGCATGGCGCTGGTGGTCTACGACATGCAGGTCGGCATCTGCCGCCAGATCGCCGGCGCGGCCGACATTGTCGAGGCCACCGGCAGCGTCCTCGAAGCCGCCCGCTCGGCCGGCATGCGGGTGGCGTTCACGCGCCATCTCTCCTTGCCGCGCAAGTGGATGGGCGCCACCCAGCTGCGCACCGCAATGGCCTGGCAGCGGCGCGACAGTCCCGACACGGTCGAGCCCTGGTTCCCGCGCGATGCCGAGGCGACGGCGATCGTTCCCGAACTCGCGCCACGCGCCGAAGAGGCGGTGTTCGACAAGCTGACCATGTCGGCCTTCGATTCCACGGCGCTGAGCTTTGCCTTGCGCGATTGCGGTGTGCGCGCCGTCGCGCTCGCCGGCGTGGCGATGGAGATCGGCATCGAGCCGACCGTTCGCCAGGCGACCGACAATGGTTTTGTGGCCGTGGTGATCGAAGATGCCTGCGGCTTCGGTAACCGGCAGGCCCGTGACCGCTCGATGGCCACGCTTGGCTTCCTCGGCGAGGCTGTCATCACCGATGTCGAGGGTTTCCGCGGTGCGCTTGCCGCCAGGAGCTAGGCGCCTTGTCGGGTCTCGATATCGGTGCGGAAGCGGACGCCGTCCGCGCGTCCGTGCACATTGCCCCAGTCGTAGAGCGCCTCAAGCGCCGCGGCCAGATCGCGGCCACGCTCGGTCAAGACATAGCGTCCCTTTCCGTCCGGCGACGCCTCCAGCGCGACAAACCCGATCTCGACGAGATCGGCAAGGCGCTGCGTCAGCATCTTGTCGGAAAGCGAAGGGATCGATCGGCGCAGCTCGGAATAGCGCAGCGGTCCTTGCTTGATACGGGCCAGGATCACCGTCTTCCATTTGCCGCCGAGTGCGTCGAGCGCGAACTCGACCGGACAGCCGTAAAGTCTTCCGCGTTGTGCCATGCCGCCATCGTAAGCAACGCCCGGCGGCGACGGAAGCGGATTTTGCCCGGCCATATGGCCAGATTGCAGCATTAGGCTTTATCGGCGACAGCTTCATAGAGGAGAGCTACGATGAGTGTACGGGACGCCAATCCGGTCAATGCACGCAAGCCGAAACGCGTGGCGATCGTCATCGCCAATCCTGCCGTCTCGACCACGACCGGCTGGCTGGTCGGCTTTTGGTGGAGCGAGCTGACGCACCCGTGGTTCGCTTTCACCGAGCGTGGTTATGATGTCGAGATCTTCTCGCCCGATGGCGGCCGATGCGAGGCCGACGCGCTGAGCGATCCGCGTGATCCCTCGGGCTATTCCGAAACCGACCTCATCTCGCTCGGCTTCATCTCGAGCCCGAAACTGGCGAGCCTGGTCGACAACACAAGGCCGGTGGCGGAGATCGAGCTCGACAGTTTCGACGCGATCGTCGTCGCCGGCGGCCAGGCGCCGATGTTCACCTATGATCGGGCGGAAACGCTGCAGCGGACCTTCGTTGCCTTCCATGAAGCGGGCAAGGTGGCGGCAGCTCTTTGCCATGGCACGGCGCTGCTGCGCTATGCCAGGCGCGCCGATGGATCGCTGCTCGCCGCCGGCAAGACGGTGACCGGGTTCGCCAATATCGAGGAGGATTTTGCCGACCACGCGACCTGGCGGATGGGCGCGCTGGAGCGCGGAAAACATTTGATGCCATGGCGGATCGAGGATGAGCTCAAGGCAATCGGCGCCAACTACATCCAGGCCGGTCTGTGGCGCGCCTTTGCGGTGCGCGACGGCAACCTGATCACCGGCCAGCAGAACTTTTCCGGCGCCGAGACCGCGCGCGCCGTGTGTGAGGCATTGGGCGGCTGAACCGTCTCGTCCGGCGGACAGCGGAAGGGACTTCAGTCTTAGTTGAGCAATGGCTAATATAGATATAGCTTGGTCATGCGGGAGACGATCCCAAATCGAAGCCTAACCCGCAATGGCCGGTGCGACCCGCTTTCAACCCAAGCATCCCCGCACCGGCCATTCTTTTTCGTGGGGTAGCCCATGACCAGCCTGAAATCGCAACCTTGGGGGGCGCGATGTCGGCATTTCGGGGAGGAAATCCAGTCGAAGGCGGGAGCATCGCGCTCCCTTTGCAAGAGGTCTGCGTCAAGCCGTGAATATCTTAATTGGCTAAAGTGCGGAACGTCCAATGGACAAGTCCGGAACGTTTGAAGGCCCCTCGGACCAAGGCCTACCGGTGCGCAAGACTTTAGTCCTGCCGTCTTATAGCTAAGAACGGAAGTTGTTCGGCCCAGATAGGGCCACCTGGGCTAAATACCAGACTGCACTCAGCCGACTATGGTGCGATCGCGGAAGACGCTTTCGGGTTGAGCCGGATGCGGGTCTGCCAAATATACGATCGCCGCCGGAATTGCTCTATCCCAGCAACAGCTTGCTCAGCCTGGCGCACTGGACGCGGATATCGGGAATGGCGTCGATCTCGAAGAAGGTGCCGCGCGTCAGCGGCCCGACGGCGAGGATTTTTCGCGAGACGGTGCCGTCGGCGGCGATAATCTCGCAATTGGCCGAGACGTCGAGGCCGATGCGCAGCGGATCGGGACGCGCCAGGCCGCGGTCGACCAGCGAGCGCACCACGCTGTTCGACGAGGTCGAGATGTCGCGCACGATGCCGGAGCAATCATAGATGCGGGCGACGTCGAATGTTTCGAGACGCTGTGTGTGGCGCGACTGGACCTCGACCGCGAAGCCGTCGCCCGGGGTGACGCCGACGACGCGCCCGGCGATCGGCCGGATGCGTCCGGATTGCACGGCCTCCGTCACCCTGGCGTAGACCTCGGGTGCCATGCGATGGCGATGGATGTCCCACCACGCCTTGGTGTGTTCGACGAAGCGGCGCTTGGCCGAGGCGGGCCAGTTCTGCCAGATCTTCTGGTTGAAGGGGCGCAGGCCGTCGACGACGTCGCGCCAGTCGACGCCGGCCTTCTGGTTCTCGCGGATGAGGTCGCGGAACCAGCCGACGAAATAGGAGAGCTGGGTGCCGAGCGGGATGTCGGCGACGTCGAGCTTGATCGGATTGCCCTTGCGGTGCGGCGAGGGCAGCAGGCCACGCCGCGACACCGCGATGATGTCGCCGCGATGGCCGCGCTGCTCCAGGGAAAGGAAGGCATCGACCATGCTGAGCCCGGTGCCCAGCACCAGGATCCGATTGTCCTGATCGAGCGCGGTATCGGCCTCCGAGCCCATCCGGATCGCATGGCCCTGCGCGGGCTGTTCGTCATGGCCGGTGGCCAGCACGGCAAGATGGGCAACCACGCTGGTGCCGTTGGCGAGCGCCACCTCGACCCCGGATCCGGTGGGCGAAATCGACAGGCTCTCCTCGCGGATCAGGCGCAGCCGGCCGGTCTCGCGCTCGCGCGTCTCCAGATCGTCGAGCAATTCCTTGAGATAGCGCGCATAGAGGCTGCGCGGCGCGTACACCGGAGCCTGCTCCGGTGTCGCCAGCCCCCGTTCCAGCAGCCAGCGCCAGAAATTGCCGGGATCGTCGGCATAGGCGCTCATGCCGGCCGCACTGACATTCAGCACATGCGCCGACAGCAGCGTCGAATAGGCTATGCCCTGGCCGAAATGCGGGCGCTTTTCGATCAGTGTGACGCGCAGATCCGGATTGGGCGATTTGAGCAGATGGGCGGCCAGCACCACGCCGCTGGCGCCACCGCCGACGATGATGATGGAACTGGGGGTGATGGAATCGGTCCGCCCGGTCATGCGCAAGCGAGCCCCGTGCCAGGCGCCGGCTTCAGGCCTGGACCTTCACCACGACCGGCAGGTCGCTCATACCCGACGCGATCGTAAGATCGTCGGCGTCCCTCGCGATCGTAAGATCGTCGGCGATGTCGCGCATCTTGGCGAGGCTGCGCTGGTCGAGCACCTCGGCGATCGCCTGCCGGACCTCGAGCATCAGATGTCGGACTTGGCATGTCGCCTCGTTGCAGTCTTCACAGCGCTGATATTGTGTGCGGCTGGCGCAGGGGATTGGGGCCAGCGGCCCGTCGAGGACGCGCACGACGTGGCCGACCTTGATTTCGTCGGCGGGCCGCGCCAGGCGGTAGCCGCCCTCCTTGCCCTTGCGGCTCTGAACGAAGCCGGCATTGCGCAGCTCGCCGAGAATGGCGTCGAGAAACTTTTTCGGGATGTTGTTGCCGGTCGCGATATCGCCGACGAAGGCGAGCTGTCCGGCCGGCATCCGCGCGAGATGGACGAGCGCCTTGAGGCCGTACTTGCCTTTCTTGGTGAGCATGAACCGAACGTTTCTCTGTCATGCGATGGCCCTAGGTGTGGAGCCTCAACAGGTTGTCCTTGGTCAGGCCCAGGCGGCTGATTGGCGGTTTGGACTTTAGGCTTCCGTGCGGACGGTGCCAATTGTACCGATGCAGCCATATGGGCAACTCGGCGGCGCGATGGTCGGAGTTCGCATAAGCCACGGCATATGCCCACTCCCTGAGTGCGGTCTGGATGAACCGCTCGGCCT
>NZ_JAPYKP010000036.1:0-46728 GCF_037179725.1 Mesorhizobium sp. Cs1321R2N1
GCGAATATGGCGACATGATCGTCATGGGTATCGTCGATCCGGTCAAGGTCGTGCGCACGGCCCTCCAGGACGCGGCATCGGTCGCCGGCCTGCTCGTCACCACCGAAGCCATGATCGCCGAAGCTCCGAAGAAGGACTCTGGCGCCGGCGGCATGCCTGGCGGCATGGGCGGCGGCGGCATGGGCGGCATGGGCGGCGGCGGCATGGGCGGTATGGGCGGCATGGGTTTCTGACCGCGCAATTTGACCATCTCGGAAGGGCGGCAGCGATGCCGCCCTTTTGCTTTTGCCTTTTGTCGATAGGGGCTATGGCAGCTCCATCGAGGCGGACCTTGGAAGGCCCTTCGCGCTTGCAAACAATTTTTTGTGCATTGCAATATGTTGCTCGATGGATATGGTTCCACTGTCGGCCATCTACTCCTCCCAGATGCGATGCCGACGCTGAAATGCAGCGCACCTCCTCCCGCGCTGTTTTCGACATCGGCCCGCTGCCATCGCCGCGGCAGCGGGCCTTTTTGCGTGAGCGATAGGGTTCGCCCGAAGCTGGCTCTAAGCGATGCGGATGCTGTGGACTTCCAAGCCCTTCTTCCCCGGCCGGCATTGGACCATTACCTTTTGCCCCTCCACCAGATTGGTGAGGCCAGAATCGGTCAACGCAGTGGCGTGAACGAAGACGTCCTTGCTCCCATCTTCAGCAGCAATGAAGCCGAAGCCCTTTTTGGGATTGTACCACCTCACTGTGCCCGCACTCTCCGTCGTTCCACCCACTGCAGAGACGGATCCTTCAGCACGATAGGCAGGCGGCGACGTTTTGGCGACCTCGTCAATCTCCAGCAACTGGGTGACCTGGGGACCCTTTGACCGCTCTTCGACGGCGACCTTGAGCCGGGTTCCTTGGGAGACACTGCGGCTTCCGGCTAGCTCAAGTACTCTGCTGGGCAGGTAGGCATCCCTACCGTCCAAGAGTTTGACGAAGCCAAATCCTTTGGTCACGTCGAACCACTTCACCTCGGCATCGACAGGATCTACGGACATGGGAGGCGGACGTTGAAAATAGCTGGGCTCGGGAGGCCGTTCCGAAAAAGAAGCCGGTTCGTCGTCATTCCAATGCCTGCGTGGTTTGCGATGATCTCTATATCGGCTCATGATCGTCTCGGCGGGATAGCGAAGGCACGGTGGTCCGCTAAGATAATCTCCATCGGGCGACGCGCTAGTGTCAATTGCCCTTGTGGCGCAAAGCTCTCTCAATCCATTGTGTCCAACTGGTTTGTTTTGCCGATTTGAGCAAAGGCGTCTGGTGCATTGGCCGGGCTGGCATTATGTGCAAGGAAATCACCAGACGATCATCGATAGACCTCGATGCCTGGGCCGCGAACATCCCTGTAGGGATCGCGTCGACACGCTTCAGCGCAAAAACCGGCACGACGAGTGAACTACCAATTGTCGAACGGCTGATGAGCACCTCGGTTTGTTCGATCTAATCGACGTTCTGGGCCGCAGTGAATGCTGCAGACTTCGTGGGGACGGGCGCTCGGCCGAAACGAGCGAAGGAGGCAAAAGTCGAGGTTCGCGTGCAAACTGCCCAACGCCAGGCGCTGGCGCGGCTGCGCAATCAGCGCTTCTTTTGCTTGGCGAGCTAAACGCCGAGATCAGTGTACTCGTCACACGAACTCAACGCCTCCAGCCGGGCCGAACTCGTGGCCGAGCTGGACAGGCCGAAGCAGGGGCAATTGCCGGACCTGCCCCGTCTTTGTGCGCTGGAAGCGCGGCCGTGTCGCGCCCGACTATCGAGATCGACGGACACTGGTATTCCACGCGCTCCAGCAAGAGATCTTTGAGCCGGGTGTCATCGGCCCAGTCCTTGAGATCGGTCACGCGTGCGCTCGGCATATCGTCCCGTGTCAAGATCACGCGATCCTCGCAGATCTCGGCTGTTCCCAACACCAGCCAGTTCAAGCTCCCCCCGGTCCGGGGGGAGCTCGTGCATCAGACGGCCCCCGAGTCGATTTTGCAGTGCCTGCCGATCGGCGACGAGGTTGTCGAGATGCCGTGACTGTTGCACTGGCAACCGCTCTTGCGCCAATTGCCCAACCAACGCCCGCGTGCCGTCCACCACGAACACGCCGCAATCATAATCGTTCTGTTGCTGGGACATGCGGGCTGGCTCCAGGCGCGCACCCAGCCGTGCTGCAACTACTGAAGCAGGTACATCATTGTGTCCGCGGACGGAGTCGTAGTGATACGCAACCGGGCTTTCCCGATCGCGGCGGTCAACCAGCAGCAGCGACCAATGAGTGCCGCGGCGATTGGGGTCCGTGGTGCTGGCGTCGCTCACTGGCACAAACACGAAGTCGGCTGTGTCGGTACCGTCTCTGTAAAGGATGCCATCCAATGCGCGTTGCATATCGATACCCCCACGCAGACTATAAAGAGCTATGAGGGGGTCCACGAACCGCGTCCGGGCGGCGAGGTTCGGATAGGTCACCGGCAACTCCTGGGCCAGGAGATCGTAATCTCTCTGAATATGCTCGTCACCCAGCCATTGCTCGGCGCCGAGCACCTGCCCGGTGCGGGCATGCGACGAGGCTCCCGGATCCAAAGCGTCTATATGAGCCACGGATGGCGTAACCGGAAGCTCCGGCCGATAGTAAGCATCGTCCTGCCATTCGGCCTGTTCCAACTGGCCTTCCGGCAGCCACTCATTCGCGTCAAAGTCGGACGGCACTCGCGGCGGCCAGCTTGAGCCCGACGACGCAGTTTCCTGCCGTTCGGCGTGTCCTAACGCGCCTTCCGGCAGCCACTCCCTCGCATCGAAGTCGGACGGCACTCGCGGCCAGCTTGAGCCGGACGACGCAGCTTCCTGGCGTTCTGAGTGTCCTGACTGGCCTTCCGGCAGCCACTCATTCGCGTCAAAGTCGGACGGCACTCGCGGCCAGCTTGAGCCGGACGACGCAGCTTCCTGGCGTTCGGGGTGTCCTGACTGGCCTTCCGGCAGCCACTCATTCGCGTCAAAGTCGGACGGCACATACGGGGACCAAGTTGAGCTCGACCCGGCAGGCTGCGGAGCCCAATCAACCTGTTCAGAGGAAGCCACACCCAGCGCTCTGTTCGCCTCAACAACTGCTAGGTACTGCCGAAGCCTGTTGAGACTCAGGGTGACCTTTCCTTCGGCGTTGGTGAAATCCTTGTGATCGGCTTTCAACGACAGTTTCTGCTGAGCAGTGCCGTTGAGTCGGCTCACTATGCTCGCCCTACCCTCCCTTTGGAGCCAATCACTAAACCTGCGTTGCGCGCTGGCAATGGTCACACTTACGTTTTTCTGCCGGGATGTCGGCTTGGGTCCGAGCTTGATCAGCTCTTCCTTGGCCAGGCCCTCAATGATGCGGGCGTCGTCGGGATAGGGATTATGCCGGTTGGATTGCCGGCTCGTTTGGATTCCGCCGCCTAGGTGCTGCTGAAGCCGGTCGAGACTCAGGGCGGTTTTTCCATAGACTGTGTTGAAGGCCTTTTGGTCTGCTTTCAACGCCAGTTTCTGCTGAGCAGTGCCGTTGAGTCGACCCGCTATGCTGCCCCTGCCCTCCCTTTGCAGCCAATCACTAAACCTACGTTGAGCCCAAGCAGTATTCCAGACGACTTTTCTCTGTTTGCCCACCTCGGGTCCGAGCTGGCGCAATTCTTCCTTTTCCAGGCCGTCGATAATGCTGGCGTCATCGGGATAAGGACTATGCCGGTTGATTTGGGGGTCGGCGCCTAGGTACTGCCGAAGCTGATCGAGTTGAGAGCTGGTCTGTCCTGTGGCTGTGATGAAGGCCTTGTGGTCTGCTTGCAACGACAATTGCTCCTGAGCACTGCCGTTGAGTCGGCTCACTATGCTTCCCTTACCCTCCCTTTGGAGCCAATCACTAAACTTGCGTTGCCTGGAAGCGATCACTGAAACGCGCGTTTTCTGTGGGCGAGTCGAGTCCGATGCGAGCTCGGCTAGGTTTTTCTTTTCCAAGCCATCGATGACGAGGGCGTCCTCGGGATAAGGGCCAAGTGTTTGGCGCCCCATCAGGCGGGGTCCGGCACCGACTGACTGGAGCCCCTCAGCCCCGAGCCTCCGGAAATGGGACAACGCCGACGAGAGACGGTCGCGGTCGTCCCCTCCGGCTTTCGTGTAGTCCTCGATGTCGATGGCCAGCGACCTTGGCTCGTTAAAAGCTCGAGTCGTCAACGGGCCCCTGTTCTCTTGGCGGAGCCAACGAGCAAATCCCCTAAGAACGCCTAGATTATCCTTGATGGTAGGCTCGGGAACCTTTCCCTCCCCTCGGCCGATGGTGCCGTCGGGAACGACTTCATAAGCTCGGAGTTCTGCCGCGAACTGCTCGATGAGGCGCTCGTCCTCGGGATGCATGTCTGCGCCGGTGGGGGGGCGACTACGCTTGGCCGAGTCCATACGAAGCTCTGAATGGACCACGTCGGACACCGGGCTGCGGGACGACTTTTCGCTTCGGCTTCCGAAGACTTTGCCGAGGCCTGATTTTACACGAGAAAACAGTCCACGGCTTTTGCTATCCTTGGTCCGCGTCGCGGGCTGCGCCTCCGATGGCGCTGTGAAACGCGTGCTACCGAATGACCTGTCACGCAGGTCAGACTGCGAGCCCGTCGGAGCCGAGCCAAGGTGAGCGCGAGGAATATCAATGCTGTGCCGCGTACTGCTGAACCCACTGTCGCGCAGATTGGATTGCTGCGGCATGCGCATTGAACCGCCGATGCCAGTGCGCCGCAGACTTCTTTGTGCCTCAGCGGGTCGAGTGCCGGGCGAGCTCAACTCAGCGGAGCTCTCCTCAGAAGAGCTGAGTTGAAGCTCGCTCAGCTGCTGTTCAAAGACAGCTTGATCCGCAGCCATGTTGTCCGAGCCTTGCCTCGCACGCTGCAGCTCTTTCTGCTCAGCGTACCAACGGGTCCAATAGTCTGGGTCGTTATAGTTCGCGTCCATAATACTATCCCTAGCTGAGATGAAACTGCATAGCTGCCCCATGTAGGGACGAGCCGCTTCGACTCGGGTTTCCGCAGCAACAGACTCTCGCGGCCAGAACTCGAGATATTTGAAGACTGTTGCAGACACAGCTTTCGAGAATCTGACGGGTCGCGGACGAGGCCAGCCCCGATCTGAATACCTGGGGGTTGGTGGAGGTCCTTCCCGAGTGCGAATTGTGCAACCGGTTGTTGAATCTGACCGCCGAGCGGCGGAATCTGCAAGGGTTAGCTGTTCGCTCGATACCAGCACCGTATCTTGGATGGCTGGATCGCGTGCGATCCAGCGTTAGCTGCGGCCCCATAACGAGCGGAGGGAGCCTGTCCGAGTTCGGGCGTTGATCGGGCTGGCGACCGAGCTTTCGTCCGCAGCCAGCATGGCTTCAGAACATCGCATCGGCTTGGTCAATGCTGCTCCAGGATCAGCAATATTCGCGCGTGTGGGTTCACCCGCCGGCCGTCCGAGGCCCTATGCTGACACCGGCCATGCGGGATAAACAAGCTCTTGCCACAGATGTCCGCCGCGTTGAGGAGAATACGGCATTGCCGCTCTGCCCGCCTTTGATCCGTCACGTAAAATCCCCCGGCCTGTTCGGCACCATCGATCGCTTGCCGTGCCTTGGCACGCCTGTGAGCGGCCGGACATTCGAGATCTTCAACCCATCGACAGGCGAATTGCTGGCGAAACTTCCCGACATGGGCATCGAGGAGACGCGCGCCGCGATCGGCAAAGCCCATATGGCGCAGCCTCGATGGGCGGCGCTAACCGCCAGAGAGCGCAGCGACATCCTGTGGCGCTGGCGTCAGCTGATCGTCGATCACGCCGACGACCTCGCAGCGATCCTCACCGCTGAAATGGGCAAGCCGCTCACCGAGGCGAAGTCGGAAGTCTCGCATGCCGCGGCGTATCTGCAGTGGTACGCTGAAGAGGCCAATCGCATCTATGGTGAGACTATCTCGGCACCGTCGACAGACCGCCGCATGCTGGTCATCAAACAGCCGATCGGGGTCGTCGGCACGATCACGCCGTGGAATTTCCCGGCATCCATGGTGGCGCGCAAGATCTCGCCAGCACTTGCCGCCGGCTGCACGATCGTTCTCAAGCCGGCCGAACAGACACCGCTCGTGGCGGGTGCGATGTTCGCCCTCGCCCATCAGGCTGGCTTTCCCGAAGGCGTCGTCAACCTGATCTATGCTTCGGATGGCGATGCGGTAGGCCGCGAACTCTGTTCCAATCCCAAGGTCCGCAAGATCAGCTTCACCGGCTCGACCGAGGTCGGACGCCTGTTGATGCGCCAGTGCTCGGACCAGATCAAGAAGCTCAGCCTCGAGCTCGGCGGCAATGCGCCGTTCATCGTCTTCGACGATGCCGATATCGATGCTGCCGTCGACGGCGCGATTCAAGCGAAGTTCCGCAATGCCGGCCAGACCTGTGTCTCCGCGAACCGCCTTTATGTGCAGGCGGGCGTTCACGACAGGTTTGTCGAGGAGTTCGTCGGAAAAGCCCGCCAGCTTTCGGTGGGTGACGGCTTCGATCCAGCTGTAGCTATCGGACCGCTGATCGATAGTCATGCGCTGGCCAAGATCGAATCCCATATCGCCGATGCCGTGGCAAAGGGCGGGGCAGTTCAATGCGGCGGCAATCGCATGGGCAAAGAGGGTACGTTTTTTCAACCGACGGTCCTCACTGATATCTCCGGCGAGATGGCCGTGGCCCGAGAGGAGACATTCGGGCCGTTGGCTCCGATCATTCGCTTCGAAGATGCGGATCAGATCGTGCACGAGGCCAACGACACGATTTACGGGCTTGCCGCCTATTTTTACGCTTCCAACCTCAAGCGGGTGTGGCGTGTGGCCGAGGCGCTGGAATATGGCATGGTTGGCATCAACACCGGGCGCATGTCATCGGAGGCCGCACCCTTCGGCGGCATCAAGCAATCCGGCATCGGGCGCGAAGGGTCGCGCCACGGCCTCGAGGATTACCTCGAGATGAAATACCTCTGCATGGGCGGGATATGAGCTCGCGAGGGTAAGTCGTTACTCCAGGCCACCAGGTCGTCACTTCAAAGCCGACATGCTTTGCCAGTGTTTTCGCCAGTGGCGCCTGCCCCGGATCCGGGCTCTCCGGACTGTGGCAAATCCCGATTAGGCCGGCAGCCTGGCGACAACTCTCGGTTATTGGGGTCTCAAGCCTGCGGCTCAAGCGCAGACCCTACAGGAGGCTGAGTTTGTTCTTCAGTTCCGCGTTCTCCTTGCGAAGGCGCTCAGCGAGAAGGATCTTTAGCCGTTTGTTTTCCTCCTCGAGCGCGACAAGGTCTTTCAGGTCGTCGCTGCGCGGCGCAGGTGTCGAGGCCCGTTTCCAATGGTAATAGGTCTGTTCCGATATGCCAGCCTGCTTTGCGGCGAGTTTCAAAGTGGCGCCGGCGTTGAGTGATTTCTCCATCTCGGAGAGCTTCTGAGCTCGCTCTTTTGCGGAGTAAATTTTCCGGCCGCTTCGAACCGTTGCCGTCGAATCCGACGTTGCAGGCTGTGTGACCGCTCCATTGGTACGGGATGGCGATGTTTTCTCCGGCTTCGACTTGCGCGATTGCGCAACTCTACTCTTGGCCTTTGGCTTTTCTGCTTTCGCAGGGGATTCAGAGGGGGATGCTACAGCTTCAGCGCCATTTGGATCGGGCATATGAGTCTCCGCTTGGGATTTGAACAGATGTTCAGGATCGACGGAGATTACGTTGGAGTCAATCGTCTGACAATTGGGCAGCTCTGCCGCCTCCGATTCTCGGATTGTCTCGGCGAGGGCCGCTGAGATATCAAAGTTCCCCCAAATCGGCCGGGACTGTTTTTGAACGCCACGCTTCCGCTTGACTTCCAAGATGAATGGTCGCGTTTGACGCCTCATGCCGCTTCCTTGTGAGCATTATTGTCTAAGAGGTCCAGTTTCGGGCTCCGATTTTCACCGCCAGTTCCTGTTCCGCGCCGGCCTTTATAGCCCAGAAGGAGTCTTGGCAACTCCATCAGAGCCATAGAGCCCGTCTCCAAACAAGAAGTTCATATGCGAGCCATGACCACCCATGTGGTATCATGCTTCATGGCCATTGCTTCGAATTCGCGCCCCCGGCACGTGCCGGAAAAGAGCTTTCCAGCCTATGCGTATTTACCGGGCAGGCAGCCGCATCCTGTGCGCGATCCCGCTGGACATAGCTATCTGGCCGAGCCGATGCCGGTCACCACGGATGCGGCGCTTGGCTCAGATCCATTCTTCTGGGGTCTCGACCTCTTCAATCACGGGTATTACTGGGAAGCACATGAGGCGTGGGAAGGTCTTTGGCAGGTTGCCGACCGAGGCAGCCCTTCTCGCATGTTCTTCAAAGCATTGATCCTGTTGTCAGCGGCCGGCGTAAAGATACGAGAGGGCAAAACTGCCGCAGCGGTGCGTCACTCCCGGCGCGCCGCATTGCTGTTTCGTCGATTGCGCGGCCCGTCGGAACACATCGTTGAAAACGCGCTCGGCCTCCCGCCAGCGATACTCGCCGACTATACCGAGGCAGCGACAGAGGCTCCGGCGTTGCAGGACGCGCCACTTGGTCAGCCTCGACCGGTATTTGATTTCGTCCTCGGATCAGATCAGCGGGGCAAAGCCACGCGCAACAACAGCATACCGTCCGCTGCAAGCACCTAAGCTGGTTGAGAGCCAGGTCCGAAGGCCGCCTGGCGGCCTCGCCGTTATCAAATGCTGGCGGTTGCCTCGACGACCCTTCCGGCGAGCTAACACCTGAAAGGGACAGGCCCTAAGCGTCGGCTATGGTGTCACGGCTCGCAATTTGGCTGCTTCAAAGTCGAAGGAAACGCGGTTCCGGCCGCGCTGTTTCGCTTCAGAAAGGCATCGTCCTGCTGTGCGAAGAATATCCTGCGTATCTGCATCGGGAGGGATTTCCGCACCCCCGATGCTGACGGTCACCTTTACATCGTCCTGTTGCGCTTTGATCCAGGGTATCCCTTCAACAAGACGGCGGATGTTCTCCGCTATGGTCATTGCCTGCTCCTTGCGCACCCCTCGCAGCAGGACCCCGAACTCTTCGCCACCAAGGCGCCCAACCGAATCGCCAGGGCGCGTTAGATAGACAAGCGCCTTAGCGATTCGAACCAAGGCCTCGTCGCCTTTGGAATGTCCGTGCTTGTCATTGAACGAGGAGAAGTGGTCCGGATCGACAAGGAGAAGCGTGTCGTATTCACCCTCATCGCGCTCCCTGTCCATCCTTGCGATGAATCCGCCGCGACTAAGAAGCCCCGTCATCGGGTCGTGGGTGGTGACGAACGCCAGCCTGTCATGGGTTTCTCTGAGGGCCGCATACGACTTTTCCAGCTTGTCACATGTGTCCTGGATGGTTTCCGACTGGGCGAAGATATAGGCCCCGACAGGCATCCCAATCAGGATGGGGATGAGCGTGCACTCGACCCAACTCAGCCAATCGATCGGCATGCGTAAGGCTATTCTTGCCGTGAACGACAGACCAAAGGTCGCGACGACGGCAATGATCGTCACGACTATCGATTTGCCTAGAATACGCTTGGTGCGAGGCGTCATGTTGTTTCTTTGGAGATTGGTACCGTTTTCTTAGATAGAGGCTCTGAAAGAGCCGTTACCAACTCTACTAAGATTAGTCGGAAACCAGAAGGCTGAGGGGCGGCCCCGTCTCCTGAGCCCCGGAGTGCGTGCGCACGCAAGACAGTGCGGCGAATTTTAGCAACGGTTAAAATGCGAGTTTTTCGATACTGCCGCTGTTCGTTGTCGAACACTACTGCATTCTCCATAGGTGGTGATCATTGAATATACGCCGCGCGCAGGACGGCCGGTAGAGCCGCTCTCGACACGGCGGGCCCGCGTCCGGCGGCCCGCGGAGCGGACGGGCCGGTGCAACCGCGGCCGAGCATCCCTGCCCGGTCGGGCTAGCGGGGCTTCCAGCCCTGCGCGGGACGCAGTGGCCGGGATTGCGCAGGTTCCCTTCCCATTACTATTCCCATTGATTGCCACGTTGGCTGACATTATATTGCGTCAGGCTAAGCGGCAAAACCAGCAGGAGAAAGCAATGGGTCTCGTCCAGTATTCCGATAATGGCCTCTTCGCGCCGCGCAAGATCGCGCAGGCGTTCCGTACGACCAGCGAGGAAGTCGCGCGCACCGCGGGGCTTGGCAGGGACGCGGTCCAGCGCAAGGACCGCATTCGGTCGGACAAGACCCAGCGTCGGCTGCGCGAGATGGTCGAGGTGATCAACAAGGTCGAGCCGCGCTTCGGTTCGCAGTTGATGGCCTATGCCTGGTATCGTTCGGAGCCGCTTCCGGGCTTCTCCGGCCAGACGGCTATGCAGCTCGTGCGCGGCGGTCGTGCCGATGACGTGTTGGACTATATCGACGCGGTCGACGCCGGCGTGCACGCCTGACCCGGTGCTTTATCGTGGAAAGCTCTATCGGGCGTTGAATCCCATCTATGCGCGCGAGCCGCTATCCGGCCGTGGTGCCGAACTCTACGGCGGACGATTCAATCCGAAGGGTGTGCCGGCGCTCTACGCGTCACTGTCGGTGATGACAGCGCTCCGCGAAGCGAACCAGGTCGGCAATCTCCAGCCGACGACGCTCGTTTCCTACGACGCGGAAATCGATGATGTCTTCGACGGCCGCGACGCGGAGGCTTTGTCGGCGCAGGATATGCATGCGGCTGCGCTCGCCGACGGCACATGGCGCGATCAGATGAAGGCGAGCGGAGAAGCGCGGACGCAGGCCTTTGCCCGACGCCTGATGGATCAGGGTTGCAACGGCCTGCTTGTCCGCAGCTTCGCACCCGGCGCAACCAGGCAGGATCTGAACCTCGTGCTCTGGAAATGGGGGGATGCGGCCCCGCACCGCCTCACGCTGATCGACGACGAGGATCGCCTGTCGAGATAGCAAGCCGTCAGGCCTCGATCCGATCGCTTCCGGGCTTGTCGCCAGATGCCTCGACATCGCTGGCGAGATCCGCGTCTACCTCAGCCAGTTTCTCCCGCTTCATCCTCAACTCCGCCTCGAAGGCAAAGGCTTCACCGACGCGCGGAAGATACGATGCAAGACGCTTGCGAGCATCGTCGAGCCGCAGGCGATAGTTTTCCTGTTCGCCCTCGAAACTGGCCAGCGCGTGCTCGAGCCGGGCTATGGCGCCGATCAGCGTCATGGTCACCGGCAACTCGACCTGATGCCGGCGCCGATGCGCAGCAAAATCGTCGTGTAACGGAACTCGTCGCTACCCAAGCGCTCGCCGGAAAATTCCAGATCGAAGCTGAGCAGGTATCCGCTCCTCATGATGGGAGGGCCGATGCGGCCAAGGCGGTGGAGCGCGCGCTGAAAGCCGAGGGAGTGTCGCAAGCCGGGAAGGAGTACGACGGCAAGAGCTGGTTGCCCTCAGCACTTAAAGCGCCAGAGCCGGAAACTGAGGCGGTGTCAATCGCCGCCGAATAGCAGACCTTCTACTTAGCAAGCCGGGGCAGCGATGTCCCGGCTTTACTATATGGGCAAACCGGGATAGCGAAATCCTGGTTTGTCTTATTCGACGAGGAATAGCCGATGCCCACCAGAATGATTGCGCAGGGCCTCACAAGTTACTCAGCAGCGGCTTTTGCTTCAGCGATCCACGCGTCCCACTGAGCACGGTGAGATTCTCTCCACGCTTCGGCGTCCTTGCGAATATCTTCGGCACTGCCGTGGCCATCGTGGATCTTCAGGCTTTCTGCGCTGACGTCTTCCAGCGGGATTTGGAGGAGCTCGAACCACTTCCGAGCCGCTGGGTTCTGGTCCAAAAAGGCGGTGTTGGCGATCACACGCTGAGTGAAGGAAGTGAAACCGAGGTTGCCAATTCCCGGAACGACCGTGTCAGCGCCTTCCAGGTCTTTTGGAAGGTCGGTGTGATCGACCGTCAGCCAAACCACGTCCTTTCCGGGCTGCAGAATTGTACCCAACCACATTGGCGACCAAGAATAATATAAGGTCGGCTTACCTTCTTTGACACGTTCAATGGCGTCAGCGATGATCGCGTTGTAGCTTCCCTGAAAATGGCGAACTGTATCGCGAAGCCCATAAGCATCCAGTTGATGCTCGATGACCCGCTCGCACCCCCAACCTGGATCACATCCGTACAAGGTCGCCTTGCCGCTGCCGTCTGTGTCAAACAGCTTTGCGATATTGGGATCCTTGAACTGATTTATAGTCTTAATATGGTAAGCGTCGGCCGTTTTCTTATCAATCGAATAGCCTTGAATAGACTGTTTGACCAATAGGCCAACCGGCTGAAGCTTAGAGCTCCCACCGCTATGATCCCAGAAATCTTTATGCAGAGGATCGTCATAAGCGGCATAAAAGGTTGCGTCCCCATTTCCCACTGATAAGTAGGCGGCTTGGATCTGCGTAGAAGCAGATTCCTTTACGTCATAGCCCAAATCCTCCAGTCCCATGCTGACCAGATCTCTTTGAAGATACTCTTCAGGATAGTTCTGATCGGTAGGCTGTACGGAAATCCCGGTTCCAGGGAGTTTATCCGCAGATTCCGCAGTATTAGTTATCGCGCCCGTCATCATAAGGGCCGCAAACAAAATGGCTAACGCTCTTCCACGCATAGATAGTCTCCCATTGTTTTCAGATAGATGGATATTTTTCCCCAGCTTATTATGATGACGGGTTATGATGTTGCCTTTATAATATCCGGCCCACACCCCATTCCGATCTCACTTAATTCCTTTCCCCAAGACCTGATCGATGGCTAGACACCGAATGCTTGGGACGCGAATGCCATACAACGTTCGCAGCCACAGGAATTTAGACTGCACAGCTTACTGCGCCTTTGATACGACTTGAAGGCATCGCTTTCGTTGGCGCTGAACGCTAATGGCGGCGGGAGTTACAAATCAACCGTATAAAAAGTCATGCGCAGTAGGACTAAATGTTATCTATGGAAGAGGCTGGAGCATCCGTTATGACCCGCGCGCAGGATCCTGTCTTGTGTTCCCAAGCTGGGCGAGGTTCAGTCGGGACCTGTTTGACGCGGCTATACCGGGATGCTCAGCTCACTATGGCGACTGCGAAGGACTAAGTCCCAACTCGCGGCTGCGTACGGCTCGAGCCCGCTATCGGACAACGCATGTCCGAGGGGGGGGCGCGATAACATTTAGTCCTGCTGCGCATGACTTTTTGTATCGTTGTCTCGCCCCCCACTCGTCGATAGCGTTTAAGATGTTCAATAGAGAACCTCATCCTCGGTTAGAGACCCGGAGCTGATCTAAGCCATAGCGAAAAGCCCCTACATTCTGCCGCACGACGCTACCTCAAGCAGGCGCCACCTCAAGCAGGCGCCACGCGTCGCGGGTGCGCCAGTTCCCCAGAATGACAGCACTTTTTGGGCGCGCCCCGCAACGCTTTGAACAATGGTCCCGGCTTGGATCGAATAGGAAGTAACTATGTCCACCTGCGCCATCAAGTGCATCGATGTCTTCAAGGCGGACCTCCGCTATGAGGGCGGCGTTTATCGTTTGTCAGGTGGGCGCGAGTACACCGTCCTGGACGCGACCATCGTGCGGGTTACTACGCAGGATGGAATTGAAGGCTGGGGGGAAAGTACTCCCTGGGGCTCTAATTATGTCGCCTCCCACGCGCTCGGCGTCAGGTCTGGCATCGCAGAAATGGCGCCGCACCTTATTGGCCTTGACCCACGGCGCGTTGACCGCACCTATGACGCCATGGATGCAGCCCTTCTAGGGCATGAACATGCCAAGACGGCGATCGATGTCGCATGCTGGGACATTTTTGGAAAGTCTGTGGGTCTCCCCGTCTGCGAGCTGTTGGGGGGGCGCACCAACGTTAAGATGCCAGTGATCTCGTCGATCCATATGGATGAACCGGAGAGTATGCGCCGGAGCGTAGCTGAGTATCGCGCCATGGGTTATCTCGGGCACTCAGTGAAGGTGGGCGGGGAACCGGCTGAGGACGCGGCCAGAATTGCGGCCGCTCTCGGCGATCAAAAGCCCGGAGAATTCTATATCGTGGACGCAAATGGAGGGCTTACGGTAGAGACCGCCCTACGCATGCTGCGTCTTCTTCCTCATGGGCTCGACTTTGTACTCGAGGCCCCCTGCGCAACGTGGCGGGAATGCGTGTCTCTGCGCAGGAGGACCAATATCCCGATTTTTTTCGACGAATTGGCAACCAGTGACGCTTCGATCGTACAGTTGATCGCTGACGATGCGGCAGACGGCATAGGTTTGAAAATCTCCAAAAATGGCGGGCTTACCAAAGGCCGTCGCCACCGCGATATCGGCATTGCTGCCGGCTACACCATGAGCGTCCAGGAGACGGCAGGTTCTGATATTGCATTCGCCGCCATAGTGCATATGGGCCAGACCGTACCGGAGAAATACCTTCGCTGTGTGCTTGAAAGCCGCGCAGTGATGTCTGGGAAAACTGCTGACGGCCCCTACGATGTCATTAACGGACGGATCGTCGCCCCAGATCTGCCAGGCCTGGGGATCACACCCCGCCTCGAGTTCCTCGGTGATCCGGTTGCCCGTTATTCCTAGAATCGGCTCTGAGTGTCGGCTCGGTCTTCGAGCGTAGTCAGCCAAAAGCGGAAACGCTGCGTGTGAAGGAGGATTCAAGGCCGATGGGCCCTGGAATGACCGGACTAGCTGCCATTCGAGCCGCAACGCTCCTACGGCCACAACAACTTGAGTTCATTCGCTTCAGGGATCCCCGATCACCGACAATGTCAACCTGATGTCCATGCAAGGGAACCGTGACAGGCGATGCGATCAAGGACGCTGTATCATAACATCCAAAGGCTGTTGCCGACCTTCGAGGCAGCTGCGCGCCGCGAAAGCTTTACCTTGGCCGGTGAGGAAGTCGGCCTGTCACAGAGCTCAGTGAGCAAGCAGATCATGGAGCTTGAGCGAAGGCTCGGACAGCCGCTGTTTGCCAGAATGCATAAACAAATTTCGCTAACTCCGGCAGGCGATCGGCTCGTGAGAGTCTATTCCGCTGCGGCATCTCAAATCATTGATGTCCTTGAAGACTTGATTCAGGACCGATCCCGGCAGCAGATCGTCCTTTCGACGTCAACGGCCAATGCGACCTTCATGCTGCTGCCTCGGGTCGCTGAGGTCCGGGATTGTTTTGGCGGCGGGGAGATCTTTGTCGTCACCGCCGACCCTCAAGGCATCGACCCGACCGGACAGGTGGATCTTATGTTCACCTTCGGCGAACCAGACTTTCCGGGCCTCACCATCCGCCCCTTGTTTCAAGACATCATGACGCCGGTCTGCTCCCCTGAATTTCTGGAAAGGAACGGCCCGCTCCAGAGCGTTACCGACCTGGCAGATTGTGAGCTTCTCTACATGCAGGCTCAACATCCGTCGTGGGTGGGTTGGAGAAAGTGGCTACGCGAATTTTCAATGGAGCCGCCCAAGAACCAGCGCACGATGGGGTTCAATAACTATTACAACTTGATCCAAGCCTGCTTGGCGGGCCAGGGCGTCGGGCTGGGCTACCTCCGGGTGCTTGGCGATCTGCTTGAAGCCGGACGCCTGGTAACCCCGCTCACTGAGTTCTTGCAGACAGACGATCGGTATTGCATAGCTTGGCCCTCAGGTCGGCGTCCAAATTTTCCCACAGAGCCATTTCAGCAATGGCTGACACGCCGCTACGGCGGTCCGATAAGCGGATTTTCACAGCTTGGTGAATGAACTTAGGTGCTGGCCTGCTGCCGGCCGCATATTCCCGAATACGACCAAGGCTATCGGTCCCAAGTAGATTCTCTGCACGCCGCCGGGATCTTGCATTCCCAGGAGGAATGCAAGATCGGCCTAACATTCATTTGATTTCGAACTGTCCCGTCGACATCTTCCCTTAGGTGTAGACCGCAGCGGACCTGAGATCCGCCCCGAGGAAGATGGCAGATGCGCAACATATTTACGTTTGGTCATCAGCCAGCTCGACGCAACTGGACCGTCGCTGATTTGCGCGCCAATAAGGGCAAAGTTCAGCTAACTGAGGTGACTGTCACAAGCCGGGAACAGGCAGAGCGAGCTGCGGCCGCCGGTATCGACACACTGATGGTGCGGTCGCAATACCTGAAAGCGGTGAGGGAGGGGGCGCCGACCACATTCGTGACAGCCGCCCTTATGTTAGTGGACCATCCCACGGAAAAGGATGTCTTCGAAGGCGCAATGCGAGCAATGGATGAGGGGGCCGATGCGCTTTATACGAGCCGAAGTCTCAACACCATCCGAATGCTCGCTGACCTTGACTTCCCGGTCATGGGCCACGTCGGGCTTATTCCCCCGTACAGCACATGGATAGGTGGGTTGCGGGCGTACGGGACGAACGCCATAGAGGCGATGAAGCTCGTGGAGCGCTTCCGCGCCATGGAGGCTGTGGGCGCCTTTGCTGTCGAGGTGGAGCTCGTACCCCAGGAGGTACTTGAAGCTATTAATAAGCAAACCAGCCTGATCACGTTCTCGATTGGATCCGGCTCGGGTGGCGACGTCACCTTCCTGTTTTCCGAAGACATCTGTGGGGAGACCAAGAACCCACCGCGTCACGCGTTCGCTTACGGCAATGTCTTGCACCTGCAGGAACAGATGGAGCGTGAGAGGATCAAAGCATTGACGGCCTTCCACACAGCCGTTCGTGAGGGGTCTTTTCCCTACCGCGACGTCACAATTTCCATGAAACCCGACGAGTTGGAAGCATTCCAGGCTCGGCTTAGCGAAACAGCCCCACTGGGCGCGCAAAGCATAGGATGACGCAAATGGCCGCCGACACCACAAAGCCAGAAGTTACTCTCCCGGGAAAGGCCACATGGAACTACAGGCCAAACCTCCCACTTCAGGATCGGTCCATCTTCAACATCCAGCGGGGGCCCCTAGAGGGCCTTAAACTCATTTGGAATTCGTGGCTGCCGATTTCTGATCGACTGCTTGTGGTGGGCGTGTCTTTCCTGACTTGGTACTATCTATCACCCAGCCTCCAGACTGCTCGAACATTTGGTATCGATTGGATAGCGGCGGTCTATCTGCGCAACCTCGCGATGATCGTCATTCTCGCCGGTGGACTGCATCTATACCTGTATACGTTCAAGATGCAGGGAGACCGTCTGCGGTATGATACCCGCCCGTTCCACAAGAAAAATGCGCTATTCACCTTCAGCAGCCAGTTTCTCGATAACGTGTTCTGGACGATCGCAAGTGGCGTTACCATCTGGACAGCCTACGAGGTCATCGGTCTCTGGTGCTATGCCAACGGCTATATGCCGATACTGACCTTTACGGCCCATCCCGTCTGGTTTGTGCTCTGGTTTGTTTTTTTACCGCTCTATGGGGTGTTCCACTTCTACTGGATTCATCGCCTCCTGCATTGGGGACCGATCTACAACCATTTCCATTCCCTGCATCATCGCAATGTCAACGTGGGACCATGGTCAGGCATGTCCATGCACCCCGTCGAGCACCTGACGTATTTGACGTCAGTTGCGATACACTTCCTCATCGCGTCTCACCCGGTCCACTTTCTGCTCCATCTTCAGTCGAAGGTGTTGTTGGCCGTCAGCTCGCATGCTGGCTATGAGTCGGTGACAGCCGGGGAGCACAGCGACGCGGGCTTAAAGGTTGGCGATTTCTTCCACCAACTTCACCATCGGTACTTCGAATGCAACTATGGTGAACCAGAGGTGCCTTGCGACAAGTGGTTTGGCACCTTCCATGACGGCTCGGAAGAGGCCACCGCACGGACCAGGATACGCACCAAGGAGATGCGCAAGAAGTGACGCCGCGCAAAGGCTTGTCATTTTCAAGGATTTTCCGGCCCAGCAGCAGGGCCGTTTAGGCCAAATCCGAGCGTGCCGTAGAAAGGTTATCATGGTCAGGATCACTTACGTCGAATACAACGGCCGCGAACACACCGTCAGTGTTCCCAGGGGCGCGACCCTTATGGAAGGCGCTCGGGATAACGGTATTCCGGGTATCGAAGCGGACTGCGGAGGCGCATGTTCCTGCGCCACCTGTCACGCCTATATTGACCCTGAGTGGGCGTCAAAACTCCCGGCTAAACAGCCTATGGAGGCAGACATGCTGGATTTCGCACACGAACCGGATCCGTCCCGCTCACGCCTGACCTGCCAGGTCAAGGTCAATGAGGCCCTAGATGGTTTGGTTCTGCACATGCCACAGAGGCAAGCCTGAGACATCTTAGGGAACTGGTCAGCGATAGGGATTACGGATGTCAGGTATCGTCATCATAGGCGCAGGCCAAGCAGGCGCCGCGGTTGCGGCAAAGGCTCGTGCAGTCGATTTCTGTGGGCAGATAACGATACTAGGCGACGAGCCCGTCGCACCTTACCAACGCCCTCCCTTGTCAAAAGGTTATCTCCTCGGTGAAACCAAGCTCGAGAGGCTTCTGTTGCGGGCACCGGAGTTCTGGCGGGAGAATGCAATTGATCTAAGGCTAGGTGCGACGGTGTCGGCGATCGACCGGTTCACAAAGACAGTGAATGCAGGCGGCCGGAGCCTAGCCTATGACCACCTGGTTCTGGCGACGGGCTCTAGTCCGCGGAGACTTCCGGCGGAAATGGGCGGTGAGTTGGGCGGTGTTTACACGATCCGCACGCTCGCCGATGCGAACGCGATGGCGATGGAATTTTGCGCGGGCCGGAAACTGCTGATTGTTGGGGGTGGTTATATAGGCCTGGAAGCTGCTGCCCTCGGCGCAAAACTGGGTCTCGCCGTAACCCTTATCGAAACGACGCCGCGAATTCTGCAGAGAGTTGCTGCACCGGCGACCTCAACCTTCTTCAGAGAATTGCATGCTGAGCATGGCGTCACCATCAGAGAGAACACAGGTCTTGACCGGCTGACGGGCGAGGGGCGAGTGTCCGGTGCCCGGCTTTCCGACGGCAGCGAACATGAGGTCGATTTTGTTATCGTCGGCATTGGGATCGCGCCCAGAACCCAGCTTGCTTACGATGCAGGCCTGGTCATCGACAATGGGGTGGCAACAGATGCCTTCGGCCGAACATCAGATCTAAACATCTGGGCGGCAGGGGAATGCGCGTCATTTCGGTACGGGGGCAGCCGCATCAGGGTTGAGAGCGTTGGTCACGCGATCGACCATGGCGAACTGGTAGCCGCGAATATTGCTGGTGCCGGAAGTCAATACAAAGCGCGACCATGGTTCTGGTCAGATCAGTATGACATCAAGCTGCAAATTGCAGGTCTCAATGTGGGCTATGATAGCGTCGTGGTCCGTGGAGGAGAGGGCAAATCGCGTTCTACATGGTACTACCGCGGTCCACAGCTTCTCGCGCTTGATGCGATGAACGACCCGCGATCCTATATGGTAGGGAAGCGCGTCATCGAAGCGGGTCTGACAATTTTACCAGAACATGTCAGTGACACGTCTATAGACCAAAAGTCGCTGCTCTCGCTTGCCACAACGATTACAGAAACATTTGCGGCATGAGTAGACTTGATGCAATATACAACGTAAAGTTGCATGATTTGTATTATAGAACGAATAGTTTTACGGAATCAGCAAGTACCGATAGCGCCGCCGCGTCTGCTGAGATCCCCTGCGTCGATAACATTTCGTCCGACCAGCCATGACTATTTGTCCGGTTGTTATCTCACTGACCACGCTCTAGCCTTACGATTATTGGGTAAACCTGTAGCCAATGAGGTCTCTTGAGCGATGACAAGTGGGTTTTCGAACTCTTCGGATGGCACTGGTATCGAAATTCCCGAGTTAATGGCAGGTGTCGTCCTCGTAGGGCATGGTGGGTTCGACATGCTGGAGTACCGCGATGATATCCCGGTACCTAGGCCAGGCCCAGGAGAGGTTTTGATCCGCGTTGCGGCCGCCGGCATCAACAATACCGACATCAACACGCGTATTGGGTGGTATTCTAAGGGCGTGAACAGCGCCACAGAGGCAGGCGCGACCCAAGGTTTTGAAAGCGTGCAGGACGCCGACGCAACGTGGTCCGGCGTTCCGATGTCATTTCCGCGCATTCAAGGAGGCGACTGCTGTGGCCGCATCGTCGGTGTGGGCGAGGGCGTTGATGCAAGCAGGATCGGTGAACGCGTCATGGTGCGAAATATCATTCGCACCTATGCAGACTTCAAACCTCTCGAAGGTTGGGTATTTGGATCAGAATGCGATGGGGCTTTCGCCCAATACACCAAAGCGCCTTCACACGAAACCGACAAGGTCGAATGCAATTGGAGCGATGTGGAGCTCGCATCCATGCCTGTCGCCTATTCAACGGCCGAAGCCATGTTACATCGTGCCGGCGTCAGGCGAGACGAGCATGTGGTCATCACCGGCGCCTCAGGCGGTGTCGGATCGGCTGCGATCCAGCTGGCGAAACGCCGGGGCGCGATAGTGACCGCGATAGCGGGGGCTAACAAACTAGAGCAGCTGCGCGAGCTTGGTGCCGATCGAGTCGTCCCGCGTGGCGAAAATCTGGTCAAAATCATCGGCAAAGAGGTGGCCGACGTCGCTATCGATGTCGCCGCGGGACCTGGCTTCGGAGCGCTCCTCGACGTCCTGAAGAAAGGCGGACGTTACGCGGTCGCCGGCGCTATTGCTGGGCCAATCGTCGAGCTCGATGTGCGGACATTGTACCTAAAAGATCTCACCTTTTTTGGGTGCACTTTCCAGCCTGACGAAGTGTTTACGAATCTCGTCTCTTACATCGAAAAAGGTGAGATTCGACCGTTCGTAGGCAACACCTATCCCCTCAAGGATATTGTCAGGGCGCAGCAGGACTTCCTGTCGAAGCGTATTTCCGGGAAACTGGTTCTCGTCATACCCCAATAGAATTGGATTTTCAAAATGCCAGATCTTAAGATTGCGAGCATCGACGTATTCAAGGTCGACCTGCCCTACTCTGGAGGTGTCTATCTGCTGTCAGGCGATCGTGAGTATACGACATTCGATGCAACGATGGTCCGTATCACGACCCAATCTGGCCTTGAGGGTTGGGGTGAAAGCACGCCATTTGGCTCGAACTATGTGGCGTCTCACGCTCTGGGCGTCCGGTCTGGGATTGCGGAAATTGCTCCTTGGCTTATCGGGCTCGATCCTAGACGTGTGGACCGCATCAACGATGCGATGGATGCGGCACTTCTCGGCCACGAGCATGCCAAAACAGCGATCGACGTCGCATGTTGGGACGTTTTCGGCAAGTCCGTAGGTCTTTCGGTTTGTGAATTATTGGGAGGGCGGACCAATCTCAAAATGCCCCTTATTTCGTCTATCCGCATGGATGAACCCGAGAGCATGCGCCGTAACGTGGCTGAGCACCGGGCAAGGGGCTATCGCGGTCATTCGGTAAAAATTGGCGGGGAGCCGGCCGAGGATGCCGCTCGCATTGCGGCGGCGCTGGCTGACAAAAAAGCAGGCGAGCATTTTATTGTCGACGCTAACGGGGGAATGACGGTCGAGACCGCCCTCCGTCTGCTTAGACTTCTCCCGCATGGACTGGATTTTGTTCTTGAGGCGCCCTGCGCGACATGGCGCGAGTGCCTCTCGTTACGCCGGCGTTCGAACGTCCCGATGATTTTCGATGAACTTGCAATGAGCGACTCATCAATTATTCAATTGGTCGCCGACGATGCGGCAGAGGCCTTTGGGCTAAAAATCTCCAAGAACGGTGGTTTGACACGGGGTCGTCGTCATCGCGACGTTGCAATCGCAGCTGGCTACACGATGAGTGTGCAGGACACGATCGGATCAGCTATCGCCTTTGCGGCCATTGTTCAAATGGGACAGACGATCCCGGAAAAATATTTACGCTGCGTCGTCGACCTCCGGGCCATGGTTGCCCTGACAACGGCTGATGGAAACTTTGACATCATCGAAGGACGTGTGACCGCACCGGACACGCCAGGTCTCGGGATCACGCCGAGGCTTGAAGCTTTAGGCGAACCAGTCGCCAGCTACTCATAGCGCGAACGCTGGCGATCAAAGTTCCGTCCCCCGGAAAGGTCGATATGCCTCAATCGTCGGGCCCCCTCCCAATAAATCAAGTCAATGCCAGGTTTACGGCGTACGACTGCCACTGCGAGGGGGATGTGGAGAAAGTTGTCGTCTCGGGGCTTCCCAAATTGCCCCCGGGCACCGCTTTCGAAAAAATGAAGTTCTTTCGGAATCACCACGACGATCTGCGTCGGTTCTTTCTTCGAGAACCCCGCGGGAGCATGATTCAGAGCGTCAATTTCGTCGTGCCGACCGACAATCCCGAAGCGGTCGCTGCCTACATCATTGCTGAGGCCGAAGAGTATCCTGAGATGTCAGGCGGCAACACGATTAGCGTGGCAACCACTCTGCTTAAAACCGGCATCGTGTCGATCACCGGTCCAATAACCCGGTTCAAACTTGAAGCTCCTGCAGGTCTCATCGAGATCCAATGCGACACGTCAGGTGGCAAGGTAGGTTCGGTCCGGTTCACAAACCAGCCTGCCTTTGCCTACTGCATCGGCCGGACAATTCATCTGCCGGACTTCGGCGACTTGAACGTGGACGTTGGGTACGGGGGCATGACGTATGCCATCGTAGACGCACGCCAGTTCGGGTTCGAACTCCTTGCGTCGGAGGGGCGGCGGCTCAGCGACCTGGGACAGAAGATCAAGTCTGCGGCAGCCGCGCAAATACCTGTGACCCATCCGTTGAATGCCGAATTACCTGGCATCACCCAGGTTATGTTTGTGGACCCCATTACACGTACCTCACAAGGTGTCGAGTCGAAGAACGCAGTGATCGTCTCGCCCGGCCGAGTTGATCGCTGCCCATGCGGGACAGGAACATCGGCACGGCTCGCCGTCATGTATGCAAAGGGAGAAATTGATGTGGGGCAGTCCTTTGCCCACAGGTCATTGATCGACTCGGTGTTCACAGGGGAAATACTGAGCACGACGATGGTCGGGCCCTACAGCGCCGTCGCCACGGCAATTGGCGGGCGCGCGTGGATCACTGCAGAGTGCGTCTACATGCTGGAAGACGATGATCCTTATCCTACGGGGTACGCGATCTCGGACACGTGGCCGGAAATGCACCAAGATGCGGGTCGGACCTAAATGGCTTCAACGCAGCTGAGGGTTTGGACATGTTTACGCGATTTTCTGACGCTTATGTTCATGGCACCGGTCAATATCGGCCCAGATCGGTGTAGCAGCGTTGTTATCGGAGGCGGAGTAATCTGGATCGACAGCTGGTCACCGGGCAACACTGATAACATCGAACGTAAGGCGTAAGACCAATTTCATAAGTATATCAATAGTTAGCTTGGATAATAGGACTTATATTAAATTGTGCGCTTCTAACGGCTTTGCGAGCCCCTCACCGTCCGTCAAAGGTGGAACGATCGCAATAGGCCGGCTTAGCGAGATGCCTGCCCGGCGAGGCAGATCGTCAGCCCGCAGAGCTTCGCCAAAGTCAGCGGCTCATCGAAGAAGAGCCAGGTCACAGCAATCCGGCGTTAAATAGAGCACAGTTCCAACGTGAACCGCCGACGAGCGCCGCAGGATACATCCAGTAGAAGCTAAAGGCCACAAGGGTCGAGAACACGATAAACCACGCCACCACAAACCAGAACGCAGGATCTTGGAACGGCGGTCGTAGACCCACGTCGCCAAGCGCGAACAGCATGAACAAGGCTGCGCAAAAACTGCTTTGGATGCCTATGGACGGCAGGATTGGCGTGGCATCATTGGTGACCTTCGCGACCAGCGTTGCTGCAACCAAGCCGAACGTTCCCACGGCGAGGCCGACTGGCCTCCGTAGCTGGCGATCGAGACCCCTGCAAATGCGGTGGCAAGGCCGATCCATTGCCGGGGGGAAACATACCCTCGCCCAGCACTGGTCCCGCCAGTGCGGCGGTCAGAAGCGGTTGCGTTGCGTAAATGATCGAGACTGTGCCTGCCGACATCCCCATTCCGACTGCGACTACGACACAGCCAATCTGCATAAACATGCCGCAGACACGACACCGTTCAACCAGGCGGCGGGGAAGCCGCCTCCCCTGGCGACGTGTCCGATCGATGCCGGCGCAAGCAGCAGAGCCACCAGCAGAAACCGCCAGAACAAGACGAGGTAAACCGACTGGGTCTCGGCCGCGAGCCTAGCTCCGACATACCCGGAGCTCCACATGGCGACGAGGCCAAGATCCAGTAGCGTGAAGGGATGCCGCCTAATCATGCAGGGGCGCCTATTCGCGTCCCGCGCGCCATTCCCTATAGGCCAGGTTCAACCGAGCCCCAACATCGACAAACGGACGTGGGGGCAACGTCTGCGGCTTAGCAAAGGCTTGGAAGATGTCGCCCAGTCGCGACTGATGTCCAACCATGAGCTCGGCGGCGGCAATGCCTGCGGCGGTCGACTTGGTCCCGCCAATGCCGTTGCACGCGCAAGCTGCGAAGATGCCGGGAGCGACTTGGCCAAAAAGGGGCACCGTGTTTCGCGTAAGCGCCATGGCGCCCCCCCACCGGTACTGCATCTTCAAACGGCGAAGCGTCGGAAACCGATCTGCGAATTTGCGGTCGTGGAGATTCCCTGCTCTCTTAATTGTGGCGTCACTCGCTTCAATCGTGGGGTGATAGGTGTAGCGCGAGCGGATGAGAATGCGGTCGCCGTCCGGGCCGTTGATGCGCCGCACCGTCGTTCCCATGGGAGACGAGGGCGTGGCTCCCCATTTGCGGAGACCGCCCAGTACGGCGGGATCAAACGGCTCACTCAGCGAGGCGTGCGTAAAAACGTGGAGAAGCTCGCCGCGACCGAATCCAAAGCTCTCAGCATGGCCGTTGGTCGCCAATACAACTCGCCCAGCCCGCACCTCTCCCTTTGGGGTCTTGATCTTGCAGCTGCCGGGAGACGTTTCGATCGCGAGCGCCGGCGTCCGTTCATAAAGTTTGACCGGCTCTTGAAACACGGCGGCCACGGCTCTTACCAAAGCCGTCGGCTGCACCATGACCGCCCCAGGCGTGAATAGCCCCGATTTGAAAGCTGGCGTGCCGGTAACCTTCTCGATGTCGCCTCGATCCAGAAGCTGGTTTGGTTCGCCTAGTGACTTAAGTTGCAAAGAGTAGGCTTCAAGGTGCTCCGTGCCGCCATCTGTCATGGCCACGCTGTATTTGCCGCTTGGGTCGAAAACATCGCTGTCCCACCCTTGGGCCTCTGCGAGCCGTGCATATTGCTGAATCGCGGTTCGAGCCACAAGGATTTCATCCCGGCTTTTGGCAACCGCGTCAGCCCCGAAGCTACCTGATGAGATGTCATGCGGCAGGTCGATGAGGAATCCAGAATTGCGACCGCTAGCGCCGTGGCCGACTTCGTCAGCGTCAATGATGGCAATGGAGAGCTTGGGATCCAGTTCGGTGAGGCGCACGGCGGCTGACAGGCCCGCAAACCCTGCGCCAATGATGGCGACGTCGACAGAGACTGCACGATCGAGCTCCGTCGTGGGAGCCCTGGCTGGGAGCAAAGCGTCCCAGCCGGACTGGGCGCCATGAGACGGGAGGCGACGTGAACGATAGACTTTGCTGGCCATTATGCCGCTTCTTGTTCAACCAGAGGGCCAAGTGCGGTACGAAGGGCGGAGATGCGGTCCGCTGAGAGCGGCCGAAAAGGCTTCCTGGCGCTGCCGCCCCCATAGCCCGTGATCTCGGAAGCCGCATAGACGCTCGGTACGTAGTCCCCGTCCCAAAGGAGAGCCATGATTGGCTCCAGCAGCTGCCACAATGAACGGACGTCGTCCCATCTCTTTTCCTGCGCGGCCCTGACGATGGCGACACAGGTTCGCGGGGCAATGTTCGCCCCGCCCCAGATCAAGCCAGAGCAGCCAGCAAACAGCGAGAACGGGACCAACGGGTCCGCCCCATTGATCACGTTGAGACCGGTCCCGATCAACCTGACTTGGCCGACTAGATCGCCGCTGCTGTCCTTAACAGCTTGAAATTCGGGCAGTTCGCAGAGCCTCCGGAGCAGCTGCGGTGTGATCCGCACTCCCACCGCTTGGGGCACATTGTAGCCAATGATAGGCAAACCGACCCCGGCGACTTCGCTGTAGAATTCAAAAACGCTGTCGTCGTCCGACGGGCCCTCGAAAAATGGCGGCAGCACCATTACTCCGTCTGCCCCGACCTCCTTGGCAAATCGTGTTCTTTCGACGACGTCGGCCGTAAGGAGCGCGGAGGCCTGGGCTACGACTTTCGCCCGGCCCGCAACGACGCGCGCACCGCGTTCAACCAGAGCCCGCGACTCCTCCGGCGTCAAGTAGGCGTGCATCCCCGTACCGGAGCTGAACACGAACCCGTCGACGCCGACCGCCAGGTGGCGTTCGATGAGCTCCTCGAACCGCACGAAATCGATGCGGCCGTTTGCGTCAAAAGGCGCAGTGATGGCCAAGTTAAGGCCGGAAAAGGCGAATGGAGACATCTCAGAAACCTTCATTTGAGCCGCTCAAGTCGATCCAGAGCGTTTTGGTCTGGGTGTACTGATCATGTGCGTGCAGGGACTTATCCCGCCCGCCGAACCCCGACTGCTTGTAGCCACCGAACGGAGTCGAAGCGTCCCCCTCACCGTACGAGTTTACCGTGACGGTACCTGCCTTGAGCGCCCGGGCGGCCCGCAGTGCTCGCGTCCCGTCCGCGGTAAATATCGAGGCCGCGAGTCCATATTCCGTCTGGTTAGCGAGCGAAACGGCCTCAGCTAGCGAGTTGACGCCGACCACGGACACTATCGGGCCGAAGATCTCCTCGCGCACATGTTTGCCATCATGCTGGCCAAACTCCATGATGGTCGGCTCGATCGTGGTGCCGTTGAATGCCTTTCCACCTGTCACCACCCTGCCCTCGCCGCCGAGATAGCCACTGACTTTTCCAAAGTGGGTCGCAGAGATCAGTGGCCCGATGCGGGTATCCGGATCCAGAGGGTCGCCTACCGTCCATGACTTTGCCACGTGGGTGAGCTTCTCAAGAAGGCGGTCCTTTACGTTGTTATGGACAAAGACCCGCGATATCGCCGAACAATTTTGACCCATGTTCCAGAACGCCCCGTTACCGATATGGGCAGCCACAGCGTCGAGATCTGGCACATCATCCATGACAATGCACGGGTTCTTGCCACCCATCTCAAGCACAATCTCCTTCAGGTTGCTTTCCGAAGAGTACTTCAGGAAGCGGCGCCCAGTTTCGGTCGAACCGGTGAACGAAACGGCGTCGATATCAGGATGCCGGCCGATCGGTTCCCCAACATCCGGACCGTCGCCGGTCAATACGTTGAAAACGCCTGCAGGAATGCCGGCGTCCAGGGCCAACTCTGCAACCCGCAAAGTGCTAAGTGACGTCTCTTCGGCGGGCTTGACCACGATGGTGCAGCCAGCGGCAAGTGCCGGACCGATCTTCCAGGCAAGCATCAGCAGGGGAAAATTCCAGGGGAGGACCAGGCCAACAACGCCGATGGGTTCGCGTACGATTAGGCCGAGCGTTGCGTCATTGGCCGGGGCGACTTGATCGTAGATCTTGTCGACAGCTTCGGCATGCCACCTGAGGCTGTTAACCGCCTCGGGCACGTCGATATTGATGCAGTCACTGATGGTTTTGCCGCTGTCCAGGCTTTCCATCAGGGCGAGCTCAAGCGCATTGTTTTCGATGACGGTGGCCAGCTGGAGGAGCACCTTCTTCCGGCTGGCCGGCGGCAGCTTTGACCACCGGCCGTCTTCGAAGGCCCGTCGGGCCGCTGCGACGGCCTTGTCCACGTCCGCTGAGGACGCAGCTGGTAGCTCCGCCAGAACTTCCCCTGTCGCTGGGTTGAGGGTTGGGAAGGTTTTGCCCGAAAGTGCCGTGACCGCTTCCCCGTCCACAACCATTTTGGTGGGCAGATTGAGTGCGCTTGCCTGCGTCTTGTAGTCGACTTTATTCAGCATTTCTGTTCTCCCTCGTGTCCAATGACACTGACAATAACTAACCTTCCAGTTCGCCCTGCATGCCGCTCGGCACCGCGTAGAGCGCGACGTCGCTGCGGAACACTTCAAGATGAGCGCGCACCACCTCGCCGGCGCGCTCTGCATCACGGCCCTCGATGGCATCGATCATCTGATCGTGCTGTAGGGCCGCGGTCTCCTGATCTCTTTGAATTCGCGGGCCGCCGTTCTGGCGGTAAAAGATTTTCCCAATCCGCGCATGGTCGATGAGCAGCTTCTTAAGGCTGGGCAGCAGGTATGGATTGTGTGCCATCCTCCCGATGTTCAAGTGGAACTGGTGATTGAAAATTACCCTGCTCTCAACGTCACCGTCCGCTATGGATTGCTGAAATTTGCGCTGCGTATGCTTGAGGACCGCAAGGTCCCCCGCATTGTGGTTCAGCGCCGCGAGCTTCGTCGTTCCGACGTAGATCATGGGCGCAACGATCAGGAAGTTCCGCAGGGTTTGATAGGACATGACGGATACTCGGGCCGCACGATTGGCCTCGAGGTCGACATAGCCTTCGCCGGCCATCTGACGCATGAGTTCGCGCACTGGTGGACGGGAGAGTCCGAATTCCTCGCTCAGGGCGACCTCATCCAAAACTGCCCCGGGCTCGAGCTGCATCGTCAGAATGCGGTGCGCCAAGGTTTCAGCGAGAAGGCCTTTGCGGTCGGTCGTGGCTGGCTGCTCATTAAGGTTCATGGGTGGTCCTTTTTTCAAGGATAGACATATTGTAGACAAAGATCATCAGTCAAGATAGGAAACATGATATTCCTTGGGAACGGCGGCTTGTAAGTGTCCTGGTCGCCATTGGCTGGAGCATGACTGTGTTTCATTCATCCCCACGTGGCAGGCAAGCGACCTCCGTCCCGTTGAAGATCGGGTTCATACTAGCCCGCTCATTTACGTTGACCGCGTTCGCCCTGTTCATAGATGCGCTCCGCCTTGCTAGCGACGAAAAGGACCGATCCGGCAGGGTCAAGGCTGACTGGGAGGTGTTGTCGGCCACCGGGCACCTCGTTAGCGCGAGTTGCGGTATACAGGTGTCGCCGACGTCATCGCTTCAAGATCCGATGGAGTTTGATTACATCGTTGTGGTTGGGGGCAGGTTGTCCGACAGCCAGGCAGTCGACAGTCGGACCCTACAGTATCTTCGGGAAGCCGCCCTGCGAGGCGCGTGCCTGATTGGGGTTTGCACCGGGACATTTATCTTAGCGGAAGCCGGCCTCATGAGCGCGCATGAGACGTGTGTGAGCTGGCTGCATTACGTTGACTTCCGAGAGCGATTTCCTGAGCTCCGGGTCCAAGCTGACAGAATCTATAATCTGGATGTCATACGGGGGTCATGTGCAGGAGGCAGCAGCACAGCCGACTTGGCGGCGGCTTTGGTGCGGCGTCATATCGGTGAGGCTGCCGAACGTAATGCGCTTGACGTCCTGCAAATCGACAGGGTCCGCAGTGCGCAGTGGGTACAACCGCGCAGACCGCTCGAGCTGGAGATCCGGAATCCAAAGCTTCGCGCTGCACTGATTTTGATGGAGCAGAACGTCGAGAGCGTCCTGTCGATTTCGAGACTATCCGCCGCATTGGGCGTTTCCAGGCGACAACTCGAACGCCTGTTTTTTACCGAACTGCAAAGCTCTCCCGCGCTCGTTTACACGCGCATCAGGCTTGAGCGTGCCAAGCAGCTCCTCCGGACCGGCAATGCGGCCCTGATCGACGTTGCGGTCGCCGCGGGCTTCGAGAATGCCTCACATTTCGGCAGAGTCTTTCGGACCGCATATGAACAGTCGCCATCAGCTTGGAGGCGGTCGGAGGGTGGCGAGCCTCCATCAGATGCCGAATGTGGAGAAGTTACAGGGTCGGGGGATACCCCCCAAGGTGCTGTTCGAAGGGAGACAAATTGGCTCCAAACTGTATGATAGGTTTCTGGATAGGCTTTCGGCCCGTGAATGGCTCTGGTTTGGTGACAAAAATTCATGTCTAATTATCGACGGCTTCCGTTGAGCGCTCTTCGCGCTTTCGAGGCTGCGGCACGTCATCTCAGTTTTACCAAAGCTGCCAATGAGCTCTCCGTGACCCAGGCGGCAGTGAGCCGCCATATTCTCACCCTTGAGGACCACCTCGATATCCAGCTCTTCAACCGGGGCAACCAGAAGGTATCCCTGTCTCCCGCAGGCGAGGAGCTCTTCGAAGCGGCCACGCTTAGCCTGGCGCATATTGCTGCGGCCTTCGACAGCGTGAAAAGGAGGGAAAAGGCGCGACGGCTAACTGTCGGCATGCCCATGTCGTTCGCTACACTCTTTATGAGCCACCGCATCGGTGATTTCGTGGCGAACAACCCAGATGTCGACCTCCATCTGGTTTCTCTTGAGCGCAGCCCGTCGCCGGCTACGGATGGTTTTGATGTATCCGTCGTTATGGGCTATTTGGCGCGGCCAGGCTTTACTGCCACAGAGCTTTTCGGGGAGGAAGTTTTTCCCGTCTGCAGCAAGTCCTATCAGCCCCACGCGCCAATTGTGACGCCTGAGGACCTCGTCAACGAGGTCCTCCTCGTCATGGATGATCAACACTGGTCCGCTTATCCATGGTCGCCCTTTGACTGGGTCCATTGGCTGGGCCAGTTCGGCGTTTCATCCGATTTTAAACGCGTCATTACGTTCAACAACTACCCTACGATGATGCAGGCTGTGATCAGAGGTCATGGGATCGGGCTAGGCTGGCGTCATCTGGTCAACGATTTCCTGAATGAAGGCTCCCTGATCCGGCCCCTGCCGGAAAGCTGCCTGACCGGGCGGAAACACCATCTGGTCATACCTGACACGGCCATCGACCGGGAAGACGTCCAGATTTTTCGCAACTGGCTATTGGCCCAAGTCGCAGACCTCAATCCTGTGCCCACGCTAACAGACACGGGTATCGAAACAGCCGATTTTTCGCAGCGCAAGGGATCGGGGCGCTGACGCGCGCGATAACATTTAGTCTTGGGGCGCATGACTTTTTATACCGTTGTACCGCAAGCGCCCCATCGCTAGCGTTTCGGCAACGTTAGGAGGGAATACCCTCATGCTGGGCTGAGGGCCTGGTGGAACATGGGAGCCAAGCTTCGACGCATATCCTACGGCGGGCAACTGCGCGAATACATCATCGCGGTAAAAGTCCTCGTATGGATAACCCGCGCGGCGACCAATAAGCCCGGTGAAAGGAAGTTTAGTGAAGCCTGAAGATATTCTGAACCCGTTTAAAAGCTGGCATCTACCGTTTGATAAGTGGGTCAGTGACGGTTTGGGGTGGGTGGTACAGAACTACCGGCCATTTTTTCAGAGTGTCAAATGGCCCATCGACCAACTTTTGACAACACTCGCAGCGGTTTTGAATGGAATTCCACCCATCATTGCCATAGTTATCGTTGGTCTTATTGCTTGGCAGATTTCCGGTTTGCGGCTGGCTGTCCAAACGGCAGGACTCCTGATCATCATCGGCCTCCTCGGCATCTGGGGAGAAACCATGACCACGCTCTCTCTCGTTTTTACGGCGGTCCTTTTCTGCACGATCGTCGGTATTCCGTTGGGAGTGCTTGCGGCGCGGAGCGCACGGACGGCCGCGATCTTCAGGCCGATCCTCGATACGATGCAAACGATACCGTCATTTGTCTATCTCGTCCCCGTTGTCATGTTGTTTGGCATCGGCAACGTGCCGGGCGTGATCGTAACCATCGTTTTCGCCTTGCCGCCGGTCATAAGGCTAACCACGCTAGGTATCCAACAGGTCTCGGAGGAAGTGGTCGAAGCAATGCGTGCCTTTGGCGCCTCGGACAGTCAACTTCTCTTCAAGGCGCAGCTGCCGCTGGCGTTGCCTAGCATTTTAGCAGGCGTCAACCAGACCCTGATGATGTCGCTGGCGATGGTTGTGGTTGCGTCGATGATCGCCGTCGGCGGCTTGGGACAAATGGTCCTCCGGGGCATCGGCAGACTTGATGTCGGCCAGGCCGCAACGGGCGGTCTCGGCATTGTACTCTTGGCAATCATCTTGGATCGTCTCACGCAATCAGCCATGTCCAGCAGCAGGCAATTCGCCCATGTAGCTTGGTACAACCGCGGCCCTGCCGGGATCGTTACAACCCTATTCGGGACCCTCGCTGCCCGTCCGGCAAGCCGCGAGCAATTGCAAAGTGACCGGCAACAAGTATCGAATTCATAACAGGGGAGCAACAATGAACCAGTTTACAATGACTTCGGCCCTCAGGCGGCTCGCCGTCGCCGTAACTGTGATCGGCACAATAATGTTGACGTCCGGATACGTGGCTGCGGAAGCCCTCCCGGGCAAGGGCGTCACGGTGAAGCCGATGTATAACGGGATCGCCGAAGAACTATTTGAATCCTACGTGGTAAAGCTTGGGCTTGAGGATCTAGGCTATACGGTGGAGGAACCGGCGCAGTCCCAGGTTGCAGTTGCCCATGTGGCCGTCGCAAATGGTGATGCCGATTACTACACTCCGCACTGGTTCCCGCTGCATACCGCGTTTGCAAACCAGGCTGGTGGAGACGCGAAAGCCCATCGGGTGGGCACACTCGCGAAAAACTCGATCCAGGGGTACTCGATCGATAAAGCTACGGCGGACAAGTATAGCATAAAGAGCATCGATCAGTTGAAAGATCCGAACATTGCCAAGCTCTTCGATCTTGACGGAGATGGCAAGGCAGATCTCTACGGTTGTGAGCCGGGATGGGGGTGTGAGCGCATTATCGAGCATCAACTAGATGCTTACGGGTTGCGGGATACCGTAACGCATAATCAGGGCGAGTATTTCGCTTTGATTGCTGATGCGATCGAACGGATCAAAGAGGGCAAACCGGTTCTGTACTACGGTTGGACCCCTACGTGGATTAACGGCATCCTTCGCCACGGCGAGAATGTTTCATGGCTCACGGTCCCCTTCACAGCTTTGCCCGATGAACAGGCCGGAGCAGATACAACTGTCCCCGGCATAGGGAATCTCGGCTTTACCGTGAACACGCACCACGTGTTCGCGAACACGGCGTTTCTCGAGAAAAACCCCGTCGCCAACAAGTGGTTCGAGCAAGTTCAGATTCCGATCGAAGACATCGACAGCGAAAACCTGCTGATTCACAAGGGCGAAAAGTCCAATGACGACATCCGTCGGCATGCGGAAGATTGGAAGAAGGCTCATCTCGACGAGTGGAACAAGTGGATCGCTCAGGCCAAAATCACTGGCAAATAATCATCAAGGATAGACATCGTCCGGCAGAATAGCCCTGCCGGACGTTAAGCCTGGAAACCTGGAGACGAATTTTGACTGCTCATGCCATCGAATTCAGGGATGTTTGGAAGGTCTTCGGATCGTCTGCAAAATATGACTTGGCCCGGATCCAGAGAGATTTTCTGTCAAAGGACGCTCTCCTTGAGCAGCACGGCTGCGTCGTTGCGGTGGCCGGCGTTTCGTTCAAGGTCGAGGCTGGAGAGATCTTCTGCGTCATGGGTTTGTCGGGAAGTGGCAAGTCGACATTGGTGCGACATGTCAACCGGCTAATCAGACCCAGCGCTGGCCAGATTATCGTAGGCGGTGAGGACGTCAACCTGAAGTCCGAGACGGAGATGCGCCAGCTGCGGGCTCAATCGATCGGCATGGTATTCCAGAATGTGGCGCTACTGCCGCATCGCACCGTGCGGGACAATGTTGCGTTGAGTCTGGAGCTACGAGGCGTTCCTAAACGTCGCCGCTACGAGGTCGCTGAGGACAAGCTGGAGCTGGTTCAACTGGCCGGTTGGGGCGATCGTTATCCGGATGAATTGTCCGGGGGCATGAAACAGAGAATTGGATTGGCCCGTGCGCTCGCCGCTGACCCAGCCATATTGCTGATGGATGAGCCTTTTTCGGCGCTCGATCCCCTTATCCGCCGAGAGTTGCAAGATCAGTTCAAGGAGCTATCGAGCAAGCTCCGGAAAACGACCCTTTTCATCACCCACGACTTGGACGAGGCAGTGCGCCTGGGTCACCAAATCGGCGTCATGAAAGACGGCAAGATGCTGCAGATCGGCACTGCAGATGACATCATTGGAAACCCGCAGGATCCGTACGTCGAGAAATTTGTACAGGGAAGCAGCCGTCTTAAGCTCCTGACGGCCGCCTCTGTCATTTCACCCCTCAGCGGATATTCGAGTGCCGCAGGCATGGCGCTCGCCGATGCTCCAAGAGTCATGTCAGACATTGGGATAGAGGAGCTGGTCGCGCTATCAAATAAAAATGGCAATAGGCCGCTAGTGGTAACTGATGAGTCCGGCGACGACGTAGGAATCGTCACAGCATCCTCTCTGCTCAAAGGCATTGAGGACAGGATTTAGCGGCCCAACACTCCCCGACATAACCTTACTTCATGACGCGGATGACTATTTATTGTTAGTTATCCGCTGATTGCTGATCTATGCTCTAACATCAACTGAGGATCAAGCTATGTCTGCACGACCCGGTGGCCGGGACGCCCGGCAGAAGATACGTTCGGAGCGGGCGGTTAGATATATGCCCCCGATGGACCGCGGCCTGCCTTATATGGATTTGCTGAGCGCGGATGAGCTGGAGCGTCTTCATGGCTACTCCATGCAGATCCTTGAAGAAATCGGCATTGAATTTCGTGATGACGAATCTATCGCTCTGTGGCAGGCCGCCGGCGCCGACGTCAGGGGACAGCGAGTCAGGATCGACCGCAACCTCCTGATGGAGCTCGTCGCGAAAGCCCCTGAGACGATTACTGTGCACGCCCGCAATCCGGCAAAAACAGTCACCCTTGGCGGTCGAAGAACAATTTTCACTCCGGCGTACGGCTCCCCGAACGTGCTTGACCTGGAAGGCAAGCGACGTAACTCGACGATCGCCGATTTCGTGAATTTTGCGAAGCTGGCCTATCAGGCGCCCGCGATGCATATGACAGGCGGCGTTCTTTGCGAGCCGATGGACGTGGCCGTTCCCAAGCGCCATCTGCATATGAACTACAGCCTGATCAAGTATTCGGACAAAGCTTTCATGGGGGCCGTCACCTCGCGCGAGAGGGCCGAAGACACCGTTTCCATGGCCAAGATCGTGTTCGGTGACGAATTTGTCCACAACAACACCGTCACAGTATCAATTGCGAATTGCAATTCGCCGCTGGTGTGGGACTCGACTATGCTCGACGCGGTCAAAGTCTATGCCGCGAGCAATCAGGCAATCCTGTTTACCCCATTTGTGCTTGCGGGTGCCAGCACCCCGGCGAGTACCATTGGTGCGGTGGCACAGCTTAACGCCGAGGCGCTTGCCGGCGTAGCTTTCGCTCAAGTCGTCCGGCCGGGAGCTCCGGCCATCTATGGACAGTGGCTTGCCACGGTCTCGATGAAGACCGGCGCGCCTATGGCAGGAACGCCGGAAATCGACCATATGAACATGTTAGTCGGTCAGCTGGCGAGGCGCTACAAGCTCCCTTGGCGCTGCAGCGGCATGTGTTCGAGTTCCAAGCTCGTCGATGCCCAGGCGGGCTATGAGGCAGCCCGCAATATGTATGGCGTGCTGATCGCAGGCGCGAACTTTGTTCTTTCAACCACCGGCTATCTCGAGGGAGCCCTTACCCAGAGCTATAGCAAGTTCATGCTCGACGCAGAGCAGATGGTCATGTTCTACAAACTCGGACAGGGTCTGGTGAAAAGCGAGCTGGATGAGACGCTTGATGCGATCCGCCAGAGCGAGCCCGGCGGCCACTATCTCGGGACCGCCCACACGCTCAAGAACTTCGAGCAGGCCTTTTTTGTGCCCGATCTAATGGACCACGACAGTTTTGAGCAATGGTCGTTTGCAGGCGCAAGGGACGCCGACACCAGGGCGCGCGACGCGGCTGTTAAAGCGCTGAGGGAGTATCAGGCCCCCCCTCTTGACGAAGCCATTGACGAAGCGCTGCTCGACTTCATGAAGCGCAAGGAACTCCTGATCGGCGACGCAGTCCTCTAAACGACCGGCGCAGGTCGAGGAAACGGCTCAGCTCACGGCAGGTGTCGCACGATGGTGCGCTCGGCACCTGTGGCCGTGACGGAGTGCGACATGCACCAGTTAGCTGAAATCGCAGCAAGGCTGACGGGTTCACCCCGGCAAGCTTCCGAAAGGTATGGAACAAGCTGATGAATGCACCTCCCGACATGAATGCCATGAAGGCTTTGTCCTCAGTTGACAGTCACATGCGCGGTGGCGAGCCGGTAGATCTGGTCGTGTTGGTCCTGCCGGGCTTTTCGCAATTGGCGCTCCACGCGTTCATTGAACCGTTCCGCATTGCCAATGTGCTCTCAAAGCTTGCGTTGTTCCGGTGGCGCATAGGGGGACTTGACGCAGGGCCGGTCATGGGCGCGAGCGGGCTGTCGGTGGCGGTCGATATGACCGTCGATGACCTGGATGTCTGTATCGGACGCAAGGCACCAAACCACTTTGCGATCATCGCAGGGGACCTTGTGAGCCCGCGCATGCCCCAAATCACTAACGTCCTGCGGACATTCGCACGCCGCGGGATTCCAATCTCGGCACTGGGCACGGCACCCTGGCTTTTGGCACAGACAGGTCTGCTATCAGGTAGGCGTTGCACGATCCATTGGTCGAAGCTGGCCGCTTTCTCGGAGATGTTCCAACAGACGCAAGCGCGGGATGCGCTTTTCATAAAAGACGGACAATTTGCGACGTGCGCGGGGGAATTGGCGGCCTTCGACCTCGCCGTCGATCTGATCTCTGGCCATGTCAACGGAACGATCGCCCAAGAGATATGCCGGTATGCAACAGTTGATGGGCAACGTTCTGGCTCGAACCGTCAGACGGGACCAAGCGGCCTCGCGTTCGCCGGCGCGAGCGCCAAGCTGCTGATGGCAATGCGTATTATGGAAGAATACGTGGAAAACCCTTTAAGTATGGCGGAAGTTTCCCAACGCGTTGGCATATCGCGACGTCAGTTGGAACGGCTGTTTTCAGCCCACGTCGGTATGCCTCCGGTGCGTCACTACCTGCGCGTGCGTGTCGAGCACGCGAAACGGCTGATCGAAGGCTCAAGCTTGCCCATTATCGATATCGCCATGGCCTGTGGCTTCATGTCCGCTTCGCACTTCGCAAAGGCGTTTAGGACCTTTCATGGCGTGTCACCTCAGCAATGCCGTATAGCGCTACCGGCGTGGGTCGGGCCCGGCCTTGGTTGACGTAGCTATTCATGATCACCGGAGGCCCGCATTCATGGCCTAAGCTTGCCGCGCAACCGGCTGCTTTGACGGAAGGCCGGGTACCTAACCAGAATTGATTAGAGCGTCACCACGTCTGCCAGCAAACCGCTTCGGACAATCGGACCGCTGTGAGGGTCATTGTGTGACTCGCGGATCTCTGACATCGTTTCTGTCGACAGGGCGAAGCCGTTCATTCCTGCGAGGGTGCTTGCGCTGCGCAGGGCAGTGAGGAGGTTCACCGTTCTCTCGAAACATTGAACCTGTAAAAGCTAAACCGCGATCCTGGGTCTTCCCGACGCGACCGCCACCACCTGTGCCTCGATAAAGAGACGCTGACCTTCCACGGTCGAAATTCGATATTCGGTGGTGACCTCAATCTCGGCGCTGTCGGTGCCCGCATCCCTAGCGGTCGCTGCGACGAGTGCGCGGACATCCGCCTCTGCGACCGCGATGGCCGAGGGCTCATCGAGAAAATCGTGAACTCTACCCCCTGATGCAAGACGAAAGAGCCCCTCTTTGGGTTGGCTGACCTGCGCCTCGGCCAACACCCGCACCTGGCCGACGACTGCGCCCAGCGCATTGGCGACATCGGTATCTTCCGGCACGACGCAGTCGTTGCCGATTAAGGGGGGGAGGCCCGCGTAGTGCAGCGGTGCCGAGGCGCCGAGGCCTATGACCGGCCGGTCGAGCGCGACGGTTAAGCGGGCGATGCCGGGATGTGCGTCGACGGCGCGCTGGACCAGCGCATGTGCCACTGTCGAAGCGCCATCTAGCCCGTCCTCGGTAAAGGCCGTCTCCAGAATGACCTCGGCGGACCAACGTGTCAGCGTCAGCAGCACACGCTCCGAAAACGCCTCTGGGGACACAGCAACGGGGTGGCCGCGGCCATCGCGCTTGCGGGCGAACAATTCGGCGCCGAGCCGGGCAGCGACCGGGTCCCAATTCGCCTGCCTGCCCAGCACATGCGCAGCGTCTGACGGGGTAAAGCCGGCGACATGCACCAGTCCCCGCGACACCAGCCGATTGAGCGTGGCGTTCTGGGCGTTTGAGGTAAGAAGGTTGTCCAAAGCGACAGCCATATTGCCAATAGCCTCGTAGAGACGGCTTTCAGGCGCGGTAAGGCCAGTGGCAAGCCGGTCCGGCACGCCTGTACGCACCGCGAAGCGGCCATCCATGCGGCCCGGATTGGGGGTCCGCAATTGTCGCTCGAGCTCTCCCGTCACGGCCTCGCCATGCGTTAGGCCCGCCAGCGCCAATGGCACCAGACGGCGCGGCCCAAGCAGGACCTTTGGAACCAGCCCCCCGTCCTCTAGGGCCACTTCAGAATCGCCACCAAGGCCGAAGGTGCGCATGGCCACGGCCTCGACCATGGTGCGGAAGCCGCCGACGGTGGCACCTTCCGGATCAAGCCGCGGACGGCCCTCATCGAGCACCGCGACGTCGGTGGTTGTGCCGCCAATGTCGGAAACAACGGCGTTGTCGAGGCCGGTCATGTAATGGGCGCCGACCAGGCTGGCGGCCGGGCCGGAGAGGATGGTCTCGATCGGCCGCTGGCGGGCAAAGGCCGCCGATACCAGCGCGCCGTCGCCACGCACCACCATCAAAGGGGCCACGATCTTGCGCACTTCGAGAAACCCTTCGGTTGCCACAACCAGCCGATCGATCATCGAGATCAGCCTGGCATTGAGCAATGTGGTCAGCGCTCGACGAGGGCCCCCGAGCTTAGCCGACAGTTCGTGGCTCGCGGTGACCGGAAGCCCGGTTCTGTCGCGGATCATGTTGCGCGCGGCAACTTCATGCGCGGGATTGCGGGTGGCAAAATAGGCACAGACGGCAAACCCGGAAACCGAGGCGCCAAGTGCCGGGAGTGCCTCTTCCAAATCCGACAAGTCGAGTCCGGCGGTGTTGCCATGCACATCATGGCCGCCGGGGCAGAAAATCACCGGGTCTGTGCCAAGCGCGGCCTTCAGCCCGTCGCGGGCAAGGTCGGCCTCCGAGAAACCGATCATGACCAGCGCGACGCGGCCACCCTGCGCTTCGACCAGCGCGTTCGTAGCCAGCGTCGTTGACATCGAGACCAGTTTGACGTCGGCCGGACTCGTACCGGCTTTGCGCAACACTGCGTCGACTGCCCCTGAAATGCCGACGGCCAGGTCGTGCCTCGTGGTCAAAGCCTTGGCTTTGGCCAGCACCTTGCCCTTGTTCGGTCCCTGCTGCGGACCCTCCATTTCGGACCACAGCACCGCATCAGTATAGGTGCCGCCGGTGTCAATTCCGAGGAACACCGGCTTTGGCTTTGTCTTCGAACTCACTGCGGATAGCCGGGCTGTAAGCGCTTGTTAGAGTTGCCTCCCGGGCTGGCGGGATCCTTGTCCTTTAACAAAGGGTGCTGCGAGCAGCTTAACCTGACGCGTGCCGTCATGGAGAGCCGGCGCACCGTTAGGCCTGGGCTTTCGTCAGCTTGGCTCGGTACTCTTCGTCCAAGATTGCTGGCAGCGAAATTTTCTTGGTGCGCGCGCCGTCGACGGAGACCATTTCGCCACTGACGAAAGTGGAATCGTCACTTGCCAGCCACAGGACCGCATTGGCTATCTCCCTGGGAGCGCCAATTCTACCCACCGGATGCAGCTGACCCAATTCGCGCTCAATCAGGGCTCGATCAGGATGCATCTCAACGTAGGCACGGTTCAGATCAGTGTCGATCCAGCCCGGGCAGACGGTATTACAACGGATACTATCGGGACCAAGGTCAACAGACAGCCCGAGGGTCAGACCATGAACACCGGCTTTTGAGGCCGCATAGGCGGTGTGCCAGGGATTAACCATGTAGCCTTCGACCGACCCTATATTGACGATCGCCCCGCCACCCTGACGTCTCATTTCAGGGACGATATATTTTGCCATTAAGAAAGGCCCGCGGAGGTTAACAGCCATGAGCCGGTCCCACTCTTCGGCTGTCTGGTCATCTATCGTCTTGTGCATGACCAAACCGGCATTGTTGACCAGAATATCGATCCGCCCGAACTTGTGGAGGACAGAATCAACGAAAGTCCGGATCGACACCTCTTTAGTCACATCAAGGGTGAGAGCGGTAATCCCCTCGCCGCCAGGCGCTCCGGAGGAACGATCGTCGCGCAGGTCGCCGACGACGACAGTCGCGCCCTCTTCAGCAAGCCTCTCCGCGATTGCACGCCCTATGCCCTGATTCCCCCCGGTGACGATGGCGACCTTGCCCGATACCCGACTACCCAAAATGTCCTCCTAGCCTGCGGTGAACCCGCCATCAATTGGAATAGCGACGCCTGTAATGTGCCTGGCGCCGTCACTTGCGAGGAACAGCGTTAGACTTGCGATTTCCCCGGGCTTAGCCACGCGGCCCTGTGGTATCGAATCTACGTTCCTCTGCAGGATTTCTTCCGCGGTGACAGGTTTCTGGTGAGCCGACACCAGCATCGGTGTATCGACGGCCCCGGGACAGACCGCATTAATGGTGATCTGCTCCTTGGCGTGATCCAGGGCCATCGCCTGTGTCATCAGTACGACCGCACCTTTGGAAGCGCAGTAGGCCACGAGCCCAGGACAACCGACCAATCCGACATTCGAAGCGATATTGATAATGCTGCCGCCGCCGGTATTCCGCATGGATCTCACAGCGGCTCGGCTAAAGTAGAACACGCCGTTGACGTTGGCCTCGAAGGTCTGTCGCCAGTCATCATCGCTAGTGTCAACCGCATTGCCACGCCGGATAATGCCGGCGCTGTTTACCAGCACGTCAACCTTGCCAAAGCGCTCGACGCAAGAACTTACCACCTCGTCCGCAAAGCTCGAGTCGGCCACGTCCCCTAGCATTAGCTGCGCGGTGCAACCTAGCTTGTCGACGACCTCCAGAGCCCGCTGGCCACGTTCTCGATCGCGGCCGACCAGCAGCAGTGTCGCCCCCGCCGATGCGAACGCCTCCGAAATGGCGCCGCCGATTCCAGATGTTGCGCCCGTGACGATAACGATCTTCTTGGATTGGGTCATATGCCGGTCGCCTGTATACGATTAGCCCGACGAAACCGCCGCCCGGCACATTTCCTGATCTAGGGCCCCAGACTGCACCTTCGCAAGCGACCAAAAAGTCATGCCTCAAACAAGCTGAAGTCATGACGTCACAATAGCAGGGCCTTGGCTAATTGCCGGCTCCATCCTCATGACGCCAGGTTATCCGGTTCGACAGTAATACTCATTTGAATGAAGGAGCGCCGCTGCCTATAGCTCCCTATCGCGGCCCTCTGCGTGGTCGCGCACGCTGCCTGGCTAGGTCCGCTAAACGCGCAATAGTCCTTCCAAGCTATGATCAAGCTCAGCAGCAACCCAACAAGGAGCGTGTTATGCCAGTCATCCACATCGAAACCTTCAAGACCGATGACGATAAGAAAGAAGAAATTGCCGCAGAGATCACCAAGTTGTTCTGCGAGAAATCCAACCTGAAGCCTGAGCAAGTCCACGTTGTTTTCGACGAGTACACCCCGAATAACTGGGCAACCGGCGGCAAACTCTGGTCTAGAATGTAAGACACAGGCCCCAGTAATCAATATAAGCGAGGAGCCTTATGAGCGACACCAAAGCGGTTTCACCTGGTCCTGACAGGTCCCTGCTCGACGACAACTGGAGCGATTTGCGACAGTTCCGCCAGATGCCTGAAATCGACGCGCAAAGGCTCGACAAGTACCGCAAAGAACGCCTGAGGGCTGCGATGCGCGCGTCGGACGTCGCCATGTGCGTCCTGGTTAGCCCCATCAGCCTTCGCTATGCGGTTGATTACAATGTGTATCCTCTCTTTCAATCCCATATTCCTGTCACCTACCTCTTCATGCCTGTCGAAGGGCCGCTCGCGCTATATGCTGGGCTTGGGAACTCATCCACTGCCGACGTATCGCGGCCAGGTCGGCCGATTTCGTTTTTCGAGGGCGGCGGCGAGCTGACGGAGAACGCCCGACTCTTCGCGGATGATATTGTTCAGTATTTAAGCGAGATCGGGTCCACAAACCGCAGGGTAGCTATTGAATATGTAAATCCGACCGTCACACTGGCGTTGCTGCAGCGCGGAATCGAGGTCATCGATGCTGTCGACATCGCTGAAGGCGCACGCGTCATCAAATCGCCTGATGAGGTCGAATGCATTCGGTGGGCATGCGCCGTAGCAGAGCATGGCATAGCCCGCATGCAGGCCAGCATGGGACCTGGCGTCACCGAAGTGCAACTTTGGGGAATTCTGAACTACACCAACCTCGCCAACATGGGCGGATGGCATGAAGGGCGGATGCTCGCGTCTGGCCCTCGCATCAATCCGTGGCTTCAGGAAGCGACCCAGCGGGTTATCGAGCCAGGCGACTTGGTTGGGTTTGATACAGACATGGTCGGCCCGTTCGGCTATTTTTGCGATGTTTCGCGGACTTTCTACTACGGTGATGACCGTCCAACGGCACGTCAGCGACAACTCTACCGCTACGCCTACGACGAATTGCACACCAATCTGAAGCTTATTCGTCCCGGTCTGACCATGAAAGACCTTCAAGAGAAGGCTTGGCCGGTGCCAGAGGAGTTCCAGCAGCAGGCCTACACGTGCCTGATGCACGGCGTCGGAATGTGCGACGAATATCCGCAAGCTAAACCGATTTTTAGGGGGCCAGCTGCCTTCGAGGCGATCCTCGAAGCCGGCATGATTGTTTGCGTTGAGTCCTACATTGGTGCGGTCGGCGAGCGAGACGGCGTGAAGCTTGAGGAACAAGTCCTGGTGACAGCGGATGGATATGAACTGTTGTCGTCCTACCCGTTCGAAGACCGCCTGTTAGATTAGGTCCGATATGACGATCCGGTCGCCCCGGCGTTCAAGGCAAATGCGAAACGGCCAGGAGCCAAGTGCTTTCGGCCTGGTACAACACTGGACATGATCGGCTTATAAGCGATGACTTGGATCCACGAACAAGTGGCCGCGACCATTCTCGCCGACACTCACGAGCATCTCGTGGAAGAATCCAGACGCCTTGTCCCAATAAACGACTGGCTGCTGCCGTGTGATGACTGGTCATTGCTGTTTAAAGAGTATCTGCAAGACGACCTTTATTCTTCAGGGATGAGCCAGTCACATGCACGGCGGTTCTATGATCCGGAGGTTGCCGCAGCAGATAAGTACGCTATTGTCGCCCCCTATTGGGAGCGCGTTCAACATACCGGTTATGGACGAAATTTTAGCGTTACGATCCGAGAGCTTTATGGCGTCGACTCCTTTTCCCTAGATAATATAGAGCTCTTGGATAGCCGATATCGTGAGGTCCGAAAGCCTGGCTTTTACGAATTTATATTGAAGCGTGTCTGTAACATATCTCTTTGCCAAGTGAACTCTCTCGAGCGCATCTTCATGGAGACGGCTCAGCCTTCGCTCCTGCAGCAGGACCTCAGCATCAAGGAAATCACCCGGTGCAGTCTTGCCGACATTGCGAAGGTCAAGGCGGAACTGGGCATCGAAATTGATTCATTCGCTGACTGGCTGGCGGCGATCGACCTCTATTTCGAGCGCTTTGGCCGACGTGCGGTGGCGGTAAAATACGTCGGAGCGTACTATAGGGCTTTGGACTTTGCACATGTCGATCGACATGTTGCAGAACGCCACTTTGCGACACTGGTCGCGCCGCGACCCTTCATCGGCGTGGAAGGCGCCCAGGCGCTCGAAGACTACCTCTTTCACTACTGTCTCAAGAAAGCCCAGGATTATGGACTGCCCGTGAAGATCCACACAGGATACCATGCAGGTTCAAATTTAATGCCCATCGGAAGAGTCCGCGACAACGCAGCCGACGTTTGCAAGCTGTTGCAGTCCTATCCGGATATCCGATTTGTGCTCATGCATATCGGCTATCCGTACCAAGATGAATATATCGCGCTCTGCAAACACTATACCAATGCCTATATCGACATGTGTTGGGCATGGATCCTCAATCCAGAAGCATCAGTTCGTTTCTTGGTCGAGTTCTTGGTCTCGGTGCCCAGCAATAAGCTCCTCACATTTGGCGGGGATTTTATTGTCGCGGAAAACATTGTCGGCCACAGCGTCATCGCGCGAAGAGGCATTGCTGAAGCCCTTTCAGCACTGGTGCATCGAGGTTGGATAGACCGCGGTGCTGTTCCTGACCTGATCGACCGCCTCATGCACCGGAATGCCGAGGAACTATTCTCCAATGTAGCTGGTCCAGCCTGACTCAACGGGCGGGGACCAAGACAGGAGGACAGATGCTCCAAAACTACCGCATTTTCATAGGAGAGGACGACTTCGCCCTAGGTTCCGAACTGCAGCGAGCTTTCATCAAGGCGGGTGCTACGGTCTATTACCCAGCAGATACCATCGAAGACGCATTGGACGTCATTATGTCGTCGGCTGCTATTGATGGGGCTGTCCTTAATGTGAACCTGCAAGGCGAGGCCACCTTTGCGGCGGCTGAACATCTGGAGCGACGCCAAATCCCTTTTGTGTTTTTGGCGGGTTTCAACGCCTCGAATATCCCTGAAAGCTTCAGGAACACGGCCAGGTTTGAGAAGCCTGTTGACGTCGATAGGCTGACGAGAGTCATGGAGGCACTTGTCTTGGCTAGTAAACCTCTGTCTCACGCCTGACCATAACCGCCATGCCCTGTAATGTCTTGGAGCCCTTTGTGACTGAAACCAATTATATCCTTACCGTCTCATGTAAATCGACACGTGGCATCGTCGCCGCGATTTCGAGCTATCTTGCCGACAAGGGTTGCAACATTACGGATAGCTCTCAGTTCGACGACCTGGAGACGGGCCACTTTTTCATGCGCATCGGTTTTCAGTCGGAAACGGGCATCGAGGAGGCGGAAATACGCGAGGGTTTTGCCCAGGTCGCAACGGTATTTGGGATGGAATATGAGTTTAACCGAAGTGATAAAAAAACCAGAGTTTTGCTCATGGTCTCCCGCTTCGGCCACATTCTCAACGACTTGCTCTACCGCTGGAAGATCGGTGCTATGCCTATCGAGATCGTGGGGGTTGTGTCTAACCATCTCGATTACCAGAAGCTCATCGTCAACCATGACTTACCCTTTCATCACATTAATGTAACGAAGGACAATAAGGCTCAGGCTGAGGCGCGCCTGATGGAGGTGGTTGAGCAATCCGGCGCCGAGCTCATCGTTCTTGCCCGCTACATGCAGATTCTGTCGCACGCTGTGTGCAAAAAGATGTCAGGCCGGATCATCAACATCCACCACTCTTTCCTGCCGTCTTTCAAGGGGGCTAACCCTTACAAGCAGGCTTTTGAGCGGGGCGTGAAGCTGATCGGGGCGACAGCGCATTACGTGACGGAGGATCTCGACGAAGGCCCGATTATCGAGCAGGACGTTGCGCGGATCACGCATGCCCAGTCGGCTGAAGACTATGTCTCGATCGGCCGAGATGTGGAAAGCCAGGTGCTAGCCCGCGCCGTCCACGCGCATATACACCACCGCACCATCAAGAACGGCAACAAAACTATCGTTTTTCCACCCAGTCCCGGCTCCTATGCCTCTGAGCGGATGGGCTAATCAACGGGTAACCGCGCCATCGCAAACGGGCCAGTTCGGGCGGCATGGTGCGATGTCAGTCCGCTCACTATCGTATGAAAATTTCACCCCAGTAGAGAGCCAGCGCTCTATGACATTGTGCCGTTCAAAATTATCTGTCGCTGTGCAAAAGCTTGAGCGCACCGCTGCTGCATGACATGACACGAAGGGTGATCTCGATCCGGGAAAGACGAATGCTGCCAACGCCGTTGGTAACGGCCGCGCAGTTCTGGAGGAGGTGGCAAAGCCCGCGAAGGGAGGTGTTCTCACCGTAGACAACAATTGCTTCGTAGGCGTCGGCTCCCTCAACGTTGTGTTCGGCGCCGATCCTCACGCAATCCTCCCGCGTCGGCTGACCGATCTCGAAACGCAGGCCGACACGGCTTTCTATTTGTTCCATAGCGGATATCGCGCCTCGTGCCCGCCAATCGGTGAGTGTTGCCGGTGAGCGGTAAAGCGAAGCCGCAGCGCTCCTGAAGATGCAGCAGCTCCCGCAAAACACTGCGTGTGAAGTTCTGATATTCGCCCACCAGCAACGGACGCATCGGGCCCCAAAAAGTTCATGCAATCCTTCGCAAGGTCGTATGTATGCTTGCTGTCCTTTTGGACGCCGTAGGCGTCGTGCAGCATCAGGGGCCTGATCGCCTTGGTATGCTGCGCAACCTCACAATAGGCAGCTCCGCTTTGGGCGGCTATCCAGTTGAGCGCTACAGTCTTTCCGAGCCCGGTGACCTGAGACCCTTGTTCCCTCCATTTCAATGGAGAGTCCGGCGCTTCATTTCTGGCCTCATGCGGCCTGTTTTTCCAGCGCCATTTTTATGGCGAATTCGATGGGCGTGATGTTGCCCAGGGCTG